>NZ_NKHQ01000060.1:0-6607 GCF_014467265.1 Xenorhabdus sp. TS4
TCCAGAAAATATTGAATGCCATCAGGCGAGTGTTCACCCAACCATTCCGCCAGTTGCCAGCTATTTTTACGCCCAACATCACTGAGTAATCCCCTGAGAGCCCATTCGGAATCTTTTTTGAACGTAATTGTTTTTCCTGTATTCTGTCCGCCCAAATAAGATAAGTGCCTATATAAGTGACCTGCTGGAATGAGAAAAACCTACCCGAGTGATATTAGCCGAGAAGCCTTTCAAAAAATTGAACCCTTGTTGCTCAGCAGCCGAAAACGTACGCGTCCTCGGAAAGTCGATGTGTATGAGGTGTTTTGTGCCCTGCTGTATATCCTCAAGAGCGGTTGTCAGTGGGATATGCTCCCCAGTGATTTCCCCAGCAAAAGTACCGTGTATTACTATTTCAAACTCTGGAAAGAGAAACCGTCAGAAACAGAACCTAGCCAGCTGGAGCAGGCATTAAAAAAATCGGGTTGGCGAGGCCCGTATCAACTCTGGTCGGAACGCTAACACGACGTTTGTGATCGTCGACGCACAAAGCGTTAAGAACACAGATACGGCGCGTGAGAAAGGCTATGATGCCGGTAAAAAAGTGTCTGGCATCAAACGCCATATCGCGGTAGATACTCAAGGTTTACCTCACGCAATAACCATCACCACGGCAAATGTCACGGACAGAAAAGGGGCACTGGAGGCTTTTACGCGGCACAAAAAGTCACTCAGTTGGGTGAAAAATGTTTTAGCCGATGGCGGTTATACGGGAGAAACCTTCGCTGAGAACGTGCATCATATACTCGGCGCGACTGTCGAAATTGCCAAACGTAGTGAATTGCATACTTTCCAGGTGATACCCAAGCGATGGGTTGTCGAACGTTCATTTGGTTGACTGGAAAAATGTCGACGATTGTGGAAGAACTGTGAGAGATATTTGAATACCAGCCTTCAGTTCGGCAATCTGGCATTTCTTGTCGTGTTGCTGCGCAGAAAAAATACTGAATAGGCTGTTAGCCTACCGCCTTTTGTACCGAAAACAACATGCAGTTTCGGCTCTGGTTGCGCTAACTGTTTGCGCCAGCTTTTCAATGATGCACTGCATTGTACCGCTTCCTGAGAACATAACCCCAGCAATCGGGCGAATTTCAGTGTAACGGCAAGTCCGACATCACGTTCTAGTGCTTTCTGATAAACAACCTGAAACGTGGCATCAGGGATCGCTTGTTTTGTTCCGGCGCGGCTGGTTCCGCTTAATCCCAATGTCTGATTACTCAAACGCGGCGAGGTCTCCAGTTTTTCTCGGCCTGCCATGCGAAAGATATTACGAAGCGTAGCCATTTCATTTTGCACCGTTCGTTTAGCAATCCCCTGAGACAAACGGGCATCAACATATTGTTCCACATGCTTGGCTTTCAAATGGCTGAGGCTTTTCACCTGAATATTCAGGCTCAATAACAACGCCCCCAAACGATCTGCGAACCGACGACGCATTGATAACAACGGCTACCCACTGGTGCGGAGACATCACGTATATTCGCACCAAAGTGGGCTGGAGTTATCTGGCTGTGGTCACGGATTTATTTTCCCGCCGGGTGGTGGGGATGGCCATCGCTTCTTCGCCGGATGCGGAGCTGATCTGCCGGGCATTGAATAATGCATTGGAAACGCGTCATATCGAAGGACGGTTGGTTTTTCATTCAGACCAAGGCAGCCAATACAGGAGTAAAAAGTTTCGTCGCTTACTCTGGCCGCCGTCAATCTGCCCTGTTGTCGACACATCACACACAGGGGATGTTGTTGCAGGAAGGCCAGCCGTGCCTTGTTCCACTTGCTGCCATAGATACGGGGTTGGGGCATGCTCTTTCTCCTGCGTTCCTGATTGGTCATTTGACTACATTGCTATCACGAACCGCCGTAGCTCCATTGGCGCTTCGATGCGCAGTGAAAACAAAAATGCCACCAGCCCGTGTGCGTTGGGTACGCGATGGGAACGAGGTGGCAGCATGGGTTATTGGTATTCCTTTAACCACTCATAGAACGGGTAAAGAAATATTCACTTTAGTTTCAGAGGGTAACTAATTGTTAAGCATTATTCGCTTGTTATTGCGGTGTAATGGGTTTACTAAAAGATAAATATATTAATTTTGTTGGAGGTAATTATGCCTTTTCCTAAGTTGAATAACCTTTTTCAGGAATTAACGCGTTACATAAATCCCAGGGGCACACCTGCGTTACAGGAAATTATTGACCCTACCAATGGAACAAGGACACTGCTTATTCGTTTTGAGAGCATTAAAGCAAGAACATCTTTCACAGATAAAGTTGGACTAAGTCAATTTGGTTGTAGTTGTAATCATTTTATTACTATCTTTAAGGCGCTGGGATTCGAACCTACCAATCCATGGTGCGGAAAAGGCTCATCTGATGCAAGATTAGAATTCAAGTTAACCAACCATCCGGGGTATAATGTAACAATTCATGCGTACCAAAACATACTATTGCCTAGCTACTCACCTGAAGAAAACTCCTGGATTAACCGATTTAAAGAAAGGCTGGATGAAAAGAAGCGTAAATACCAAGGTATTCGGGACCGTTTAAGGAATTATCGCAGCCCTGGATCGTCTCCAGTAAGAAGCCCTCAGGCTGAGTCTTCTGGTTTTTTTAGTGCTCACAATTCTCCGGCTTCACAGTATGAACAATATATGTGGCAAGCAATACAGCAAAGTCACATTACGGCTTATCAACATGGAGATATACCGGGGCCTTCTAATTTCTTACAAACTGCTCAGTCTAGTGGCCCTATTAGGAGACAGCTGCCTTTAACTTCACAACGACCGGCTCCGTATCAACAACCACAAAGAAGTTCACCTCCGAGATCTCCTGTTTACACATCTGTGCCAGTGGACATTCCACGCCCCCACGCTCCGAGGCCCCCAGTTAGAGTACAAACTCCATATACACCTCAATCTCCAACTCCTTCTCAGCCATCGTCTTACTCTCAGAGAAGTGCGGAGTACAGGCAATTCTTTGACGAAGATGATGAATCTTGGATGGATATAGCGCGTCCACCCAGCAGAAATAGATAATCAAGCGTATCTCATCACTCACCGACACTGCGTCCTAACCTACTCCTGCCACCCCAGTATCATTTGCTCTGGGGTGGCTGGTTATTATTTGCCATCTGATTGTTGCCGATACATCATAATAACTAAACTACCTTTTGTAGCGACACGTACAGTTTGATTATCCTGTAGCTGGTCGAGTTTAAATGCGTCGTACAGCTCGTTAGCAGCTTTTTGTTTTCGCTCTTCCTTGCGACGATTGTAATAGGCGCTGACCAGTAGGCCGCCCAACCAGTTCATCGCCTTAACCAAAATATACAGGTAACCCATTACCATGAGACCACCTGTCTATAGCCAATAATCATCTCACCCATTATTTCCTCTGCATTCAGTATTTACATAATCCTGCAAATATCTCAGTTTTGCCCGGTCGTTGATGATGCCTTCTCGGATAAACGTGAAACAGGTATCGACAGCTTACAATGGCTGAATTCAGCCCAAGCCAGTCGTGTTATTGAAAAGCTGAAGAAGTGGCAACATCGCGTTACGAGGAAAAAAGCATGAATGATGTGAATAATTTTCGTAGCAAAGGCCCTGAATTATTGATCGAATTAGCACAACATACAGCCAGTACAGTCAGTGAGATTATCAATGTTGACCCTATATTAGCTGAACAAATTGGGGAGGCTGTCGCGAACCGTATGATGCAGGTTTGGGGCGGTCAGAATGTCTATTTCCCTATGGGGATGGTTTGGAAAGTCAGCCTGCGCGATCGGGAAATCTTCAATAAATTTAACGGTAAGAATCACCACGAACTGGCACGTAAATTTGGTGTTTCTGTTCAATGGATTTACAGCGTAGTAAAACGTGTTCGAAAGGAGGAAGTGGATCGCCTGCAAGGTAAATTATTCAATGACGAGTCTGAGTAAGCGGGTTAAACTGATTGAACCTGACAACGTCAGAGGGCAGACCAAGCTCAATTCCGTTTGGTCTGCCTTTCACATACTGAAAAGGAATTACAATTGACTCTCCATAACTTCCCACTTAGTCCAAGTTCTTCCCATAATTATCTTTCGGTTCCTTTTCAAATATCTTACTTCTGATCAGTATAGGAAAAACTATACACAAAACTATACACAATTTCATGTGGAGGAGAGCGCAATACTGGTAGGTTAAAATATTAATATTTAATAAATTAATTTTATCAAAAATGTCACATGCCCCCAGTTGTACCCCCACATTATTTTGCTACGTTAAATCTGGTCGATTGTGCGTAGAAATTAGATTTATAACTTTTTAATCATCACGTTAAAGCAAAAAAGCCATGAGATTTGAAAATGGTCACATTTGGCTGCCATTTCACGCTCAAGGCTTCATATAAACATTTATCATTTTTACGAACTAGATCACAAATTAAAACGGGTTATTCCTGTGGTTTATCGCGAACCTTACGTTCAATTAGTCGACCATACGAATCAAAATAGCGACTCGGCCAGATTTCAGATGGGTGTATTTCGAGATAGTTAGCGATAATCCATTCGCCTTTCGGCCAGGGACGACTGAGAGTGTTTGCTAGTGTAGATGAACTGAGTCCCGACTCACGAGAGACAGCCGCTAAAGTTGTACCTCGTTTACGTAACGCAGCAATAATATCGGCTTGATGCCAGTCATTTTTAACATTGTTATTCATTCCTGCTACCCCTTCCATTAATTAATATTGATGGTGGCGATTCAGACAGGGTTCGCGGACTGGGTTCACACCAGCGAGGCATAGCCTCCCCCGCCTGAATCACCATTGAAAGGGCGAATGCAGGCACACTGGTAAAACTTCTTACCAGTGTCTGTGAACACAAGGCCGCGACGCCTTGACCATTGGATTGTGCCAATGGCGGGAATACTTTAACTGATTGTATTATCGGACTCAATAACCGAACGGCTAAGTTTAACGACTATAAACACTCTCAACATTCCGAATGCTTAATTCTTCAATCAACCAGCCCATCAATTTTTTTTACTTATACCTGACAACATGCAATCTCTGGCGCGCGACAATTCGGACAAAACAAAAAGTGTCTGCCTTGCCCTTGATCGATATCTGTGCGCCAGAGTGAACGCAAGTTGAGGTATTGCGGGGCATCGGTTGAGTACTCAGTACTGCCGCCTGCGTTTGCAGGTCATCCCCACCGACATAAAGCCAGCCTCGATATCGTCAATCTCTTCTTTTTCAATCTATAAAAAGCAGTGTCAGATTCACTGCATGGTTAATCAGGCCAGAGCCTATCAGGGGTGTGTTGCCCTTTGACTGCGGCGTCACTTTCAGCGATAAATCCGCAAAAAGTGACGCCTTGAGTTTCCGAACAATCAGTAAAGGCCGTGCAAGAGTTGAAATGCCCGCAGACACAGCAAAACGTCGCAAGGTTAAATGCCAAACGGTAGTCGTGTTAATGGATTAGCTGTAGAAGAATTGTCTGTTGAATAATTCAAACAGGGATAGGTAAAAGTATGAACGGATGCGCAAAAGCTATCCTGTTGTTCATTGAAGATAAATAGAATTTATGTCGATTTGAAATGCCAGTGTATGAACCCACGTTCAATACACTTCGGTAACAAGATAAAGATATCCTTTTAGGTTATCTATTAGTTTAAGAGACCTTCATTGCCAGACAAGGGTTTAGGTGTCTTGGCAATATCTGCTTCCAAAGGGGGCAGATGTACCGCAATTATTGCACTCTCTTTCAGGCTACAAGAATTTTTTTGCCACTATGGCTGACCATCTATGATGGTGAGTAAGTTCCACTAATATACTGTATGCTTTTGCTAACAGCAATAAAGAAAAATAATAAAAAGCAACTTTGTCACACATTGACACCCCATAAATTTCATACCACTACGTTAAAATAATAAAGATGATATAAATCATAAAAATGATTTTTTGTGATCTGGTTCAATTGGATTTATTAAATATAACCATGTATATTATCTATAATAGATCAATTTAAAATGACATGGTAAAAACATGGGATATCTTAAAATAAGAAACGTAGCAAGCTATCATAAAACTGAATATTTAGAGTTGGATTTATCAAAAAAAAATAACTTTAATATATGGTCAAAATGGGAGTGGGAAATCAACTATCGCAGGTTATTTTAATTATTCTAACTCAGAGAAATATAAAGAATGCAAATCCAATTTAAATGAAAACTATAATTATATAGTGTATAATAAAAAATTCACCGATGATAATTTTTATAACAATGACAAACAACCAGGAATATTTACCTTAAACAAAGAAAATAAAGAAGTTGAAATAGAAATCAATAAAATTGAAATCACATTGAAAAATTTAGATAAAAGCCATGTAGATCTAATAAAACAAAAAATGGAATTAACTGATAAAATTAATAAAGATGAACTTCATTTTCAAAATAGAGTTTGGAACGAATGTTACAAAATAAGAAATGGTTATGACTACAATTTATTGATAGTGATGAATGTTCAGATAATATCCTATAACTCTGTCATGCATTTCTATGGATTTTGAAAAAGATAATGTTTTTCG
>NZ_NKHQ01000061.1:0-52892 GCF_014467265.1 Xenorhabdus sp. TS4
CTAAAAATGACAATTTACGATGTAAATTGGCTACCTAATTTTTGGCTATTTAAATTGACCGCTTAAAGGTGTTTACTGTTCCGTTACTCCCGAAACCCCTCTTTACGCCTAAAGCGCCTGCTGTACACCCGGGCATGGCTCAGTAATGAGCGCCCCGGTCTGATGTTTGATTTTGCCACCTCGTGGCTGCTCCAGAATAAGGTGCTGCTGCCCGGAGCGACCACGCTTGTACGCCTCGTCAGTGAAATAGGGGTTTTACGCCGGAATCCCAGATTTTTCCGTTATCTTAGTTTTAGCCTCATAACTAAAGTATCCAAGTCAATAATTTCATTGCTGTTTTTGAAGGTATAATGCCCATTCAGCAGTATGTGGTGCCAAGCCACAGGGGATATTCTCATCAATGCATCAATCCCTTTTACATTCTCTTCCGCTTCAAACCGCTCCAGCAAACGCGATAGGATCGCTAAGTTGTAATAAATAATCGCGTTACTGATTAATCGCCCACATTGGTTGCTGATCTCCGTTTCAATGTCGTTTTTTCCGGTTAACTCTTTCTTCCCTCCGACTTTGGCCACTGCGGCGCGTAACTGATGATAAGATTCAATCCGGTTCTGAGAGCGACGGATATTACGTTCCTGTTGCGGATCGCGCAGATACTTCAGCGTATAAATGCTGCGAATTAGCCGGTCATATTCAAATATCGCCAGTCTTGTCGGATTGGCTGTTGTATATGTACATAACTTACGGATCAGCGTTCCCTGCGTCATTTCCTTCAGTCCCAGCGTGGCAACGATGCGATCGAGATTACTTATTTCCCGGGTGATAAGCTCCAGGTCAATCTGACCGACTGCCTTCAAACGAGTGATGGACAGCGTATCAAAAGTCCAGATGGACTATATCTGCCTGCAATATCCGGGATATTTCCGCTTTGCGAAATGGATGGAACGTTTGGCACAGGGTATTGCTGATGGCGTCATTGAGGTTCCCAAAGATCACTAAAAAGACCTGGACGGAAATTTCGGCGGTTCCGACGTAGAACCCCATGAGGGGGTAGAATAAACAGCCCCGCTGCTTGCGGCGGGGCTGTTTATTTCCCTTAACTGCCGTTATGGTTTCGTTGCTCCCGAAACCCCGACATTGCCCCAAGGTTTTTATGCTCTTTTCTTCTTGTATCAATTTTTATGCGCGTAGCGCATGTAAGGCGGCTCATAGATGTTTGAGGGAACGTCGGAGGCAATCCGCCGAAACTAAGGGGGACTAACAATGTACACCATAACCGTTCTCGCCCTGCTAAGCCTGTGCGGCTTTTCAGGTGGCAATTAGGTAGGTTATCTCTGTAACCCCGGTGAGCGGGCAGCGTGAGGCTTTCGACACGGTGGGCGTGATTTCTGGGGCGTAAGCAGTTGCGTTTACGTAGCTGTTTACGGGGATAATAGCATTTATTTATTGTGTGTTTCTGAGTGAGTGGTCGTTAGGCTGCCGAAGAGGAGTCCTTTTTTGTCTTTGTTATTCACAGAATTTGTTTAATGAAATAACTAGTTTTTTTGAATAAAGAGATAAGACGTAGTCTTGATTATATTGCAGCTTAACTTTTTAATATTTGCTAATAACATTTATATATTAATTGCAGGTAAATGTGTATAAGTATTTATTACTCGGTTTTTAGGCTCTATATAGTAATTTTGATAGTTTTTGATCTTCTTTAAGTGATGAATAAATGAACAGAATTGAGTGTAATATAAACACAGATACCGCCAGTTAAGGCGGTTGTATCAATGGGGCATATAAAGCGTCAGTGGACTACAGGAGGCGTATCAGGTTGAGCTGCCATAACTTCTGGCCCTAGCTCCAACTGATATAATTCTTTCCAAACTAGTTTTTCAAATTCCAACTCAGTCATATAACTTAAAATTTCAGGCGAGAGCGTGCGCAACAACCTGTTGCTCACGTTATATTTTCTATCATCAAATGGTAGCCGACTGAGTATCTTATGTTGTTTTCGTTTCAATGCTTCCGTTCGACGACATGCCAGAGTAGCAAGGCGACATTTATTGTACCAGCGAGCTCGAGACGCTTTGACAGACAAAACCTCTCCTGGAGCAACGATTCCCTCAGATTCTGCAATGCGACGCTCATACTGTTCAGCCCGTAACTTATCCATGTTAACACCAGTTAGACGCCAACCTGCATCGGTGATAATGACATGCTTAGGAAAATAGATACCATTCATATGATCAAATGAGTTATCAAGCTCTGGAATACTCAGAATTCCGAATTTAATCATTTCATCAATTAGTCGTGATATTCTACTTAATGTTACCATCGTTTCAGGAATAACATTCCCTTGCTCATCTTTGGGACTGAGCCTTTCTGACAGTTTTGTTAAATTGATAGTCACAATGCTGTTCGCTAAATTTACTGTGTCTATCATGACAACAAACAAAGCATCCAGTAATGCACGACGTTCTGGGCGGAATCCTCTCTGGCGGCCAACTATAGGACGTAGAAAAACAAAGTAAGGTGAACATGATGGACGGCGACGAAAAAACCACTGACCAGTATTCTTGTCTTTAATCACTAGATTTCGTTGAGCTCGACCCAATTCGCCTGGCAATGGCTTATAATCTTTCGGTCGGGTATAGAACGGATTTGGGCATTTACATGCAGTAGAGTGCGTTCCTCTCCTGCGCTTAGTTTTCAGTTTTTCTTGTGAGTGTGAGGAAAGCTGTTCAAACACATTTTCCTACACTTACGGCAGAATCATATTGATCTAGAATGAACATGCGTTATAATCTCCACAGGCCAGCGCCTGTTTTGTGATCCCCTGATTTCTGTCACTTCCGCCAAGATGTATCAGATTTCGGGGGATTTTGCATTTAGAGCTCGCATCTCGAAGCCCTGTACCCTGAACATTTAAGGATATGTTCTTATCCAATAATACTAATTCGTTAAGCCAAACTCTTCTGGAAAACTTAGCACAACTATCTGTAAATACTACCTGATTTTTGCTTACATGCAATAAACAGATCATTTTTTAGTGATTAGTCACAAATGATTTAATCTACAGATTAAACCGTATTTTCCACTACTCCCTCACTCCTAGTCAAGAAATCTAAAAAAAATAGAATCGATTAAAAAACACCTAATCCTGTAAAAATCAATATAAAAAAACACCTATTTGCACTTTAATATAGCAACATTCGCTTGAAAATAGAACAAATAAAAAACAATTAGCAAAAGTTAATTATTCTGGATTTTTACTATTATTACTCAATTGATCTGTTAAAGCCGACTTTTAAAGGTATTTAAATTTAAAAGTTAACTTAAACAGAGTTTAATAACTGTTTTAAGTTGTTTTACGAAATTTATATTTTCAATAAATCATTTTACAACACATTAAATAGTAAATACTATTCTATGCATACATGAATACATTTTGACTCGGATAGTAAATTCGTTAATTTCTACTCCTCAAGACAGTGTCTAATTACTTTAGCCCGGACTGTGCCTGATATCTAAAATTGTCGGGTGCATTCCAGGCTAAAGTGCAGTCGTTATTACGGAGAAATCAATGCTTGTCTCCTAATACTCAATGCTCGTTAGTTGTATCCTTTGGGTACAATTTTGGCGGAGCATACCCACCATGCAGTACTGCGCTTTATTATTCTTCTTCAAATACTCTTCTGCAGCTCATCATCGGGAGACATCATGGAACGCTGGTATCTCGCTTGCCATAAAGCCGGTAAAGACAACGTATTCAAAGCCCAGATAACTCTGGAACGAATGAATATTATGGCGTTTAGCCCCGTAATTCGTAGTTGTCGGCCACGATCAGACCGACCAGGCCAATTCCGACAAGTAATGGAACAACTCTTTCCAGGATATCTATTTATTTTCTTTGATCCTGAAATACACCATACGTCAAAGATCGAGCTTTGCCCCGGTATAAGCCATCTAGTTCGTCTCACTGGTGAGATAACTCCCATCCGTGATTCAGTCGTGGATGAGATTATGCAATTGCCTGTTTGTAGCCAAGCATTTCGCATTAAGCATCCAGGTAAAAACAGTTGGGGAAGAAATACAACTCCATTGAATAATCAACAAAGAAAGCAAATTCAATCTCTCGTTGAGGAAAATAATGGATTAACGCGCAATGCTATGTTCTTCGCATTTGCGGAAGCCTTACGTTAATAACCAAGATCACCCGCTTACAAACTTCTGTATTACTCTATTACCAGTGAAAAAATTTAATTAGGTAGATGCTGCCACTATGAGAAGTGGCACTGTGTCTCTCACACTAATACCCTACTTTCCAATTACCCTATGAATTGTCAGTTTATACTGACTTCTAACCTTCTAGTTCTCTGGATGGTATTTCAACATTTGCGCAATTGCGTAATCGAGGTGATTTTAATGATCCAAAGACAGCCAAAAAGTTATTACTTGAGTGCTAAACACCATGAGCTGCTTAACGAACATGCTGTTAATTTAACATCTCTGCTAAACCAGCCAGTTTCTTGCCGTAATGTACTCGAAGCAGTAATCATATTATTACCAACTATAAATAGCATCGTACTAGCTCAAAAAGTCCTTGATAATACCCATACTCCCCGAAGAGGGCGGAAGACTATAAACGGGGGTAAGAAAAAATGAAAAAAATCATATCGGTAACCTTAGTGCCAGTAATGTTGAGTGGGTGTGCTGGAACAGTACAAACACCGCCCTCTGTTCCGGCACAAAAATTTGTCACTACCCTAATTCAAGAACAGTTGCCAATAATAAAGCAGGCGCACAGCGAACTCGCTCAAGTCAGCCGAATACAACTTAACCCAAAAACGCCATCAGTTTCTCTAGCTAACAATAAAGCGACAAAGGACACACCAAACCCGTCGGCGTCTTCATCATTAGCAGCAAAACCAGCGGTGGGATTACAAGCTATACGTTATATAGGTGTTCCCCCTAAACTACTTGTGCCGGCGAGTGCTGGAAAATCTGAAACTCTTAACCAAGCTGTTATGCAGATACTTCCTGTACACTGGCAACAAAATTATGGGAAAAACATCAAACCAGAAGTACATGAATCATTACAATGGGGAAGTAATTCCCAATGGACTTATGTACTCAATCAGTTAATGATGAAAAAAGGTTTGATTGCTACAATAGATTGGACGACTAAACGAGTATCAATTTCAGACACAAAATCATCAGAGCAAAAGATCCCAACATCAACTGAAAAAGTCGCCACAATAGACCACACGTCACCGATTCAAAAAGCTACACAAGAAACGTCTGGCAAAGCCAAAATGCTAGAAACTGCAATATCTTCTAAGCCTATAGTCCATCAAAAAGTATGGCGTATCGAAGCAGGCAATACCTTAAAAGACACCGTATTCAATTGGTCGGCCAATGAAGAATGCGCTACTCCGGGCATAAGCCACTGGACAGTAGCTTGGATGACCTCGGTTAATTATCGTATTGATGCGCCTCTTCAATTTGAAGGTAGCTATCGTGATGCTCTTAATAGCTTGTTCACGTTATATGGTACGGCAAAAGTTCCTCTATACGCAGGTACTCGTAATGAACAATGTGTTTTGAGCGTTGATGATAAGGAGGTTCATTAATGTTTTACTGGTTGTTGTCTTTCTTTATTGGTTTTCTCGTGATAGGGGATATTTCAAGTAATCTTCCTGCGGAGTTTCAACGACAAGAGAGCAATCTTAACCAGCGTGCAATTCAAACTGTACGTTACATTAATGAGATAAATGATTGGCGTTATAAGAATCCAGCTCAAACCGAAGGAACTATTCCTGATAGCAGCCTCGGCTGGGTTTCTGTTCCAGAATTACACAATGTATTACAAGCTAACCGTATATTTGTGTATCAAGAAAACCAACCCGGCTTAATGTCGGCATTACAAACTCAAACAAACAATTCAGCATTAGTTGGTAAAGTTATTAACCGCCGTTTAATTGACAGTTTGGGTAATGATATGCAAATCACTGTCCCTGCCGTTATTACCGATGGTAGTTTAGTATACTTGAACTAACTTTGTATCTTGTTCCTTCCTTCTTCATTCTAATTCAAGAGATCCCTATGAAAAATCGTCTTTCCCTGACCGGGATAGCGGCAGCTTTGTGCCTGTTGTTATCCGGTTGTGCACCATTGGAGCGTATAGACAAAATTGATAACAAAGTAATGTCAGATGAAAAACAAATTGAGAAGAACTTACAGACAATAAAAAATGGCTCAGTTGTTCGCAATCTAACGACACAATGGATCAATCCTTATCCTATAAAAAACGCACAATCAGACGGTAATACGCAACTTCCACCTTGTGCTGTTGCAATCAATCGCCCTGGAAATATTTCCTTAGCTGAGGTCAGTGCTTTTATTAGCAAACAGTGCCGTTTATCCGTGATAGTGACTCCTGATGCCAGAGCCATGCTTACACCAAAAAGCAGCGGTAAAACTGAGCGCATTAGTGGCCCGATACCTGCTCCTGATCCAAATGGAATACTTCCTCTTTCAATAATTGGGGGAGAAAGTATTCAACCAGTGCAACCTATTCATGATTCTTCTTCTCTTCGCAGCTTATTCTGGCAAGGTGAGTTGGGAGGTATGTTAGATAATGTAACAACTCGGCTTGGTTTGTCTTGGCGTTACGAACAAGGCCGAATTACTATTTTTTACTTGGATACACGCACCTTCCCTGTAAATTTTATGGATAGTAAAGCATCCTTTGGCTCTAAAACTGTTAGCGGAACAACATCATCAGTAGGTGCCACTGGTGATGGTGGTAATGGCGGGTTAAGTGGTGATTCAAATACATCTCAATCTACAGAGATGGAAATTAAATCCAATTTATATGAAGACGTGGCCAATACAATAAAATCGATGTTAACACCAAGTGTAGGCCGAATGCATATGTCTGCCGGTGTACTAGTGGTCACGGACACACCAAGAGTACTGGAACAAATCGGTCGTTATTTAGATGATCGTAACAAGCAATTAAATCGACAAGTCGTTTTGAATGTTCAAGTATACAGTGTTGAAAAGCGCCGACAGGATCAGCTGGGCATCGATTGGAAATCTATACTTAATACAAGCAGTGTTGGGATATCCTTAAGCAATGCATTTACTGGTGCTGCTTCTGGTGCTTTAAATGGCGGCATTTCAATTCTAGATGGTAAAGGTGAAGGTTCGGCAGCATTTATTAAAGCACTTTCAGAACAAGCCAACGTTAGCGTAATGACCGAAGCCTCAAGCATGACCACAAACTTGTCAGCAGTACCTATTCAGGTCGCGTTGCAACAAGACTATGCTTCAAGTGTTACAACTGAAAATACCCCTAACGTTGGTTCATCTAGTAGTATCACAAAATCAACCATTACCACCGGATTCAACATGACTGTATTGCCATTTTTGATGCCTGATTCATCAAAAATGCAGCTTCAGTTTGCTATCAATATGTCTGATGATCCTACGATGCGAACATTTACCAGTGAAAAAACATCGGTAGAACTAATGAGAACTCGCCTTAAAACTTTTACTCAACGAGTAATCATGAAATCAGGCCAAACATTGATATTGAGTGGTTATCAATCATTGAGTAATACAGCTAATCGTCAAGGAGTAGGAAGTTTCCGCTTCTTCGGGTTAGGTGGAGGGAGCAAAGGTGAAGACAATAAAACTATGTTAGTCATTCTCATTACACCAGTTATTTTGGGGTAAAATATGACTCAACAAAACATGCCAACATACTACCTGTTACAAACAGACAAAGCCTGGTTAATAGCTGGCCTACAATGGCAGTACTTATCTATACGCGGGCGGAGAAACATGCTCCTACGCGCTAAAGAGAAGAAAGCTAATTACTGGTCAGCACGAGCTGCCGAAGATAGTCAAGCACAAGGAACATTATTGGGTACAGTGAATATCACTGATACACAACCAATAAAAAGAAGTGGCCATATCCTTTCATCAATGGCACTCACTGTTCTCCCTGATTTACCAGATAATTGTTACGCTGTTTTTCAGCTTTCTGATGAGCAATATTGGTTTGTCGCAGTCATTGACAAAAAATTATCCTCTCTTGGTGATGTAGTCGGTGACAAAAGTTCGATTTTGACAGCAGTAGAAATATTTTTACAAGTAACTCCACAGCCCGAGAATGGATGGTCAGTATATGCACCCTCTAATTTTTTCCACGACATACTTGCGGAAGAATTAGAACTCCTCCCTCTACTCACCAATAAAATAAACATTCGTCGAGCTCGCCTTCATAAAACTCATAGTCGGCAATCGTTATGGATTTTAGGGAGTGCTGCGCTCATTTTATGCGGGGGATACTTAACCAACAACGCTTGGCAAGCTCATCAATCTCAAATGCGCATTGAGGCAGCTCAAGCTGCTCTCTTAGCACAGCAAGCTAGTAGAGAAAATCAGCAGAAAATCGCCGACAACCTGAAACCATGGAGCTCACTTCCTTCATTTCCCGACATGATGGAAGCCTGTAGCAAAGTTTGGGAAAAAGCCCCTATATCTATAGCAGGATGGATTTTCGACTCAAGCACTTGCAATAATTCAGGAAGCATTACACTGAATTATTCATTACCAAGTGGGGGAACAATAGGTGATTTTACGGCCCGGCTTCCTTTGTTCTATAGCGAAATAAAACCAACTTTCAACATACTTGGAGGGGCGAACTCAGCATCATTCACACTGCCATTTTCTCTGGTTCCGCCGGCACACCCTGAATCTTTATTATCAGGGGATCAACAAATCCAAAATTTAACCAGCTATGCGCAACGTATTAACGCGCAACTAAGGCTAAGTGAAAGTACCGTCACAATTCAGCCAAACCAAGGTGAAACTAACAACTTGCCGTTTCAGTTTCGCACCTACAATTTTGAATTTATCACTGATATACCTCCTGATCGATTGTTTGCACCTTCCCGTTTTAATAGCAATGGGATTAGAGCAATGAGCATAAGGACGTTACTTAAAAACAACCGATTGGAATACAACATTGAAGGAGTTCTGTATGCAGAACATTAAAGTCTGGCTCTTAAGTATGGTGCTGATAACGCCAGCAGTTAATGCAAATCCAGATACTGATTTACCATCTTCATCAACAGTTATCAGCGAACCCAAAGAACCCTCTATAACCACACCTACTCAAACTGTAACAACATTCAAACGAACAGAAGCAGGACGCGCTTTAAACTTGGGGCAACTTGAATCTATTCAAGCTGAGACTGTTCTTTACGAAGCCCAATTAGCCCGAGCCAAGGCTTTGAGCGAACTACAAAAAAATGGTTATGACAGTTCATTTGAACTTCCATTCAATCCTGCTTCACCAATACAAGACAGCAATCAAATAGATATTAAGGGAGCAACTCAAGACACAACCCTACCACAGGTGATTGAAATTTCCGGCAGAGGAAAAAACTTCACGGCATTACTTACCTTAAATAATGGTAATCAGGTCACCATCCAAACAGGCGGCCAAATACCGGGTACTGATTATGTTGTTCGGCGTATTAGTATCAACGAAGTTATTATAACAGCACCTAATAGGCCACTAATTTCTCTCTCTTTTGCGAGGTGACAATAATGTCCATTGGATATAGTGGAGAACATTTTTACCTAGATAAATCAAACCCAGAACAACCTGTCATTTATGTATCTGTGAACCACCGAGGTAATCATCAACTACAATCAATACTCGCTGAACAGCGTAATAAGTACCCAAATCTACTCATCGAGCTAGTTCAGCTTGATAAGCTCAAAGAAATTCAACAGAAACAACCAGTAGAAAATGAAAAAACGTCTAACCCTCAAGCGAAGGTCATTGAATACTTTCGAAAGGCGAAAGAGTTAGGGGCCAGTGACATCCATTTCCTGATTGGTATGAATAAGATCACCTTAGTACAATTCCGAATCCATGGAGATTTAGAAACAATCGACAAATTGGATGAAGACGAAGGTAGAACACTTGCATCCACAATCGTAATGTCCATGTGCGATGTTGCAGAGAAAAGTTTCAATGCAAACAGACCACAAGATGCCCGCATACGTAAAGAATTTCTTCAAACTGCAAAATTATTTGGTGCGCGTTACGCACATACTCCAGCTGAATTCGGCCTTTATGTAGTCATGCGTTTGTTACCTGATGAAGGGAAAGCCCCTCCGACTCTCGATGAGCTGGGATTTTTACCGGAGCAACAACCCCTCATTCGTCGAATGCTTTCAACACCAGAAGGCGTCGTCATTCTTTCTGGGCCTACAGGCTCAGGGAAAAGTACCTCCCTACGGACTTTTAGTGAGATATATCTAAGCTTCACCAATCATCGCAAGCGGTTATTAACATTAGAAGATCCTCCAGAAGGGCTTATTCGTGGTGCAGTCCAAACGCCCATTATTGCGGATAAAAATAATCCTGAGACGGTCAGCCGAGCTTGGGTTAGATCTATATCAGCATCATTGCGACTAGACCCTGATGCAATGATTGTCGGTGAAATTAGGGATTCCCACTCTGTGCAATCAGGATTAGCGGCCGCTAAATCAGGGCATCTTGTATTGACCACTCTACATGCAAACTGTTCTGTCGGTATTTTAGATAGATTGACAGATACACTAGATATTCCAATGGGGCAAATCGCTGATCCTCAGGTGATGATTGGCCTAATATCACAACGATTAGTTCAGCTACTTTGCCCTCACTGCAAAAAATCCTGGCAACGCGTTAAAGAAACCTTAGAATCAGAAAAAAAGGTTCTCTTAGAAAAATTCTGTAATACAGAAAAGTTATTCTTTCAAAATTCGTCAGGATGCGAACACTGCCACAAAGGTGTTACAGGACGTAAGGTTATTGCCGAAATTATTCGCCCTGATGCTAAGTTTATGAGTATTTATCGAAACAAAGGCAAACTGGCTGCACGCAGTTATTGGGTTCATAAGCTTGGCGGTATTACCCGTGGCCAACATTTGCAGAAATATCTCCATGCCGGTTTAGTTGATCCAATCAAAGCTGATTACATTAGCCCATTGGATGAAGATAGCCTTACCTTGTTACCAAGGGAGGAAATATGAAACTTGATTTTTCAGCATTAAGGAATCTTCTATCTGGTGTAGGTAAACAATCTGATAAATTCTCAATTAACAATATTAATGACAGGTTGAGTCGTTGGTTGGCTCAAAAAACATTCACTACCTCAGACCGTTTAACACTCTACGAAGATCTCGCATTCCTTCTAGATAACAATCTTCCTGTTGAGAAAGCCTTAAATGCAATGATTCTCAGTTATGGGACAAAACGCCCACCTGTTGTTTTTTGTTTAGAAGATGCTCTTTCTGCAATTAGCCAAGGCAAATCTGTTGATCAAGGATTATCCGAATGGGTTCCCAGACAAGAAGCCGCTATTCTTAGCGCCGGTGCGCAAGATGGTAACCTTGCTGCTGCACTCAACCGCGCCATTACAGTAGTACAGGGCATGGATGAGATGAAGTCTGCTCTTATGTCCACGTTGGCTTACCCAATGCTCTTATTGGGTACAACATTCGCCATGATGAAAATGGTAACAGTCTATTTTTTGCCACGCCTAGAAACGCTATCAAGTAAGGAAAATTGGGGGGGGGCCTTATGGTGGCTAAACACGATCTCTGAATTTTTCGTTAATAACGCTCTATTACTTGGCGTGTTCATTCTACTAATTATCGGCTTTGTTACATGGTCAATGCCTAATTTAACAGGCAACGTTCGTAAACATATCCTTGATAAGATAATGCCTTGGAGTATTTATCGTGACGTATTGGGAGTAGGTTTCTTATTGAATTTTAGTGCTCTAATGAGAGCACAAGTAACAACTCAAGACGCCATAAATATATTGAGTAATCATGCACAACCTTGGTTATTTGAGCGGTTAGCTGCCACTCAAAACCAAGTGAGCCAAGGCGATCATCTTGGAATAGCATTACGAAATGCCGGTTTCGGTTTCCCATCCCCCCGCGCTATCGATAAATTGGCATTACTTACCGACGGTGATAATGCCGAAAACATTATTGAGAATTTTGCCCGAAATTGGCTTAAACAAACCGTTGCTAAGATCAAGAAAACAGCGAAATTACTTTCTAATATCACATTAGGAACTAATGCTGGCTATATGATTCTCATTCTTTTAGCAACTCAAGACCTCAACAACCTAGTTGGCAATCACTAGTCCAACAATCTCATTTCTACATACACAGGAAATAAAAAGGAAATAATATGAAGCTATACATTAGTTCGCCTCGCCGTGCCATCAATAAAGGTGCTATCACACTTCTTGAAGCATCTATCTATATTGTTTTGGCTCTGGTTGTGTTAGCTGTAGCCGTTACACAAGGAGGAGGATTATTTAATCGTAATGACGCTAGTACCGAGTACAATAACGCTGCCGAAATATTGAACAACACTCGTGCAATGACAAAAACATCAGGTACATACAATTTTAGCACCGCAGATGCAATGACAGGAGCCCTAATCCAGTTCGGCGGTGCCCCTGCTAATATGACAATAGTGGGAACCAAATCATCTGGCACCGCAAAATTACAAAACTTATGGGGAGGAGCTGTCACAGTTCAACCTGTAACATCAGCCGGTGGTCAAAAGTCCAGCTTTTCTTTGACCTACGCTTCTGTTCCTCAGGAGGCATGCATCACTCTTGCAACTAAATTAAGTGCTGCCCCTTCTATTGTAATTACGCAAGTAAACGGAAAATCCACTAACGGCTCAATAGCAGCAAATGCCATTGGCGCCCAATGTACTCCGAATAATGGCTCTGCTGGTCAAAATACACTGATATTCACCAGTAATACCTGATCCTCCTTGCCGATAGCATTCTGCTATCGGCATCATCTCGCGGAGTGCATTACCATGCTATGTGCTTTACAACGGTTCCTGATACTAATTGTGTTCACAGGAATGGTGCTGTTATTTATGCCAATACATGCTCAAGCATTTTGTTTTAACGAAGCCGGAGCACGCTATAAAATAGATCCTTTATTACTACGTTCAATAGCGACTGTGGAAAGTAATCTTAGCCCCCGTGCTATCGGCAAAAATCGCAACAAAGCAGGTCGTATAACCAGTCGTGATTACGGACTCATGCAAATAAATGAAATACATATACCTCAACTGCAAGCTCTAGGCATTATTAATAATGAACAAGACTTATTCAATAATACCTGCCTCAATGTTCAAATAGGAGCTTGGGTATTAGCCAAACATCTTAAAAAATGCGGAGTGAATTGGGAGTGCTTAGGTTCTTATAATGCGGGATTTGCTGATAATAACAGTAGCAGAAGAATGATATACGCTCGAAAAGTGTATTCCGTTTATTTAAAACTTTATGGAGGGACTGATTAACTTGATTAATTTAATGATTTGGTCCTTTTTCTGTATTGCTTCCCCCCTATTTATAATATTATTTGCGCGAATATTGACTGTTCCGGCCAAACTGTTTATACGAATACACCACGGGCTTCCTCTAACACGCTTACAAATAAACAGTGTTATATTTTCCTTCACATCAGCCAGCACTTCACTACTTATAATGGGATTGATTTCTAATGTGAATCCAATAGGAATAATCAAATGTTGGGTATTATTGGCTTGGGGGATACCACTAGTTCTTCTTGATATACGAAACTTTTGGTTGCCTTTCTGCTTTACCACTGGGTTCTGGTTGACTGGTATACTATTTTCTCTTTTACCAGATAACACGACTCAATTTACAGAGTCCGTTATTAGTAGTGGCATCATGTTTGCGTTCATGCGGTTATTTCATTACTGCGTTAATAGAAAACACCCCGAAGAAAGATTCGGATTAGGTGACGTACATTTAATTGCAGCTCTTTGCGCTTGGATTCAGTGGCAGCTTGCCAGTCTGCTATGCGCGATGGGTTTTATCATATTCATTGCTGCCGCCTTAATTACGCGAAAGCATACACAGGCTTATGCTCCTTGGTTGTTCGCATTTATCGCTCTCTTAGCTACATTCCTTCCCCTGCAAACCATACAAGGTGTTTTATGACAGTTAAATTCAAGACTTCCATTAATAGAGGATTCTCATTAGTTTCTTTGGCTTTTGTTTTAGCCATAGTATTAATTGCGGCTCCTATTGGAATGCAAAAATATGCTGATTACACCGACCAGCGAGCCTGGAATGGGACAGCAGAACATATAAATATAGTTAGTCAAGGTAGTCGTCGGTATATAAGAGACAATTACAATACGTTGCTTAATCAAGTAAAAAACGGAAAATCCGTCGATATATCATCTCAAACCCTACTCGAAAAAGGATATTTACCTGCCGGTTTTTCCTTAACAAATAATAACAATCAAACCTATGTTCTATCTATAGCCAAAAACTCGAAAAAAAACGATATCATGGTTGCTTTTGTTATTACTACCGGTGGCCATGAAATTCCATTTAAAGGATTACGTTTTATTTCACAGGGAATAACTGGGCTTGGTGGTTATATTTATCCCGCCAACATTGCAAACGGCGCAGGTGGAGGCTGGCAAGTAAATTTATCTAATCTCGGGCTCAAAGGTCAGAGTGGTCACATTGTCTCTTATCTGTCTTCCGAAATATTAGGTACAGATGCAGAAGAAAGTGATCGCCTTTATCGTTTCAAAGTTAATGGAAGACCAGACTTGAATCGGATGCATACGTCAATTGATTTAAATAATAACGACATTGACAACGGTGGAGAAATTAATGCTCAGAAAGGTAATTTTAATGATGACCTGACTGTGAATAACGATATCAAAAGTAACAATGGATGGATAATTACACATGGTAATAAAGGCTGGATGAATGGTACTTATGGTGGCGGTTTTTATATGTCCGACGGTACCTGGATTAGGACCTTAAACAAAAAAGGAATTCACACAGACGGCCAAGTTAAAGCTCTGGATCGGATTTCAACGGGAGAGTATTTACAGCTTGGTAAACCTTCCGTTATTGGCACAGCCTGTTCCTCCAATGGCTTAATTAGCCGAGATGACGAAGGAGCACTGCTTTCCTGTCAGTCTGGTGAATGGAAAAGCAATGGAGGAGGAGGAGATTACGTTCCAGTAAACATTTCTATCCCTGCCAGTGGCCTTATTGACTTAAACCAATATGTTCCCAACGCCAAGGCAGTACAAATCAGAGGAACTGGTGAAAATAATGCAAATGGAAACTGCTGTCCAAGAATGGGATTGAATGTAGATAGCGTCAATGTATTCGGACAAGGATTTGATACAAGCACTAGCGGGGAAAGGACTTACAGCGCATTTACTTTCATTACATCGTCTGGTTCACATAATTTTACTTGGTACTCATGGGGTTGGTGGCGAGAACAACCAACACTGACAATCATTGGCTATTGGAAATAAGCGCCCAAAAAACGCCTATCAATCCTATCCGGAACAGTCCTAAATCTCAATGTCTACGTACATGTAGTAAACAGGAATATATCAATGATGAAACGACTGATTATTTTTATTACCTTATCTGTGATGTTAGCGGGGTGTCAGCAAAAACCAATAGTTTCTCAACACCAAGCACCACCCTCACTAACTATCTCGACCCAGCAATTGCAAAAACTGCGTCAGGAATTACACCAGAAGGGAGTTTTAGAAAAAGCTAATACTCAGTTTCCTACAAAAATTAACTCTAACTCTCAACTCATTACCGTAAATTGGAGTGGAGATGCTATTGAACTCCTCAGCCAACTCGCTCATCAACGTGGTTTAACATTTGCTTATACCGGTGTTCGATTGCCTCTCCCCGTCACTGTTCATGAAGAAAACATCTCTTTTGAACATTTACTGCGTGTCATTAATACCCAGATCAATTGGAGAGCCAGACTAGAACAAAATCCCGTTGAGTTACGTCTTTACTTTATGCTGCCGCTGAAAAAAGGAACATTAGCATGACACTAAAAGCATTGCTCCTGTGTCTGGCACTTGTCACCATGCCAACGATTGGGGCAACAATGGATACTGCACCACCAGATATAAACGCTTACCTATATCCTCAATCAATTGATAAACACGGTGTGAACGATACGTTATGGCAATTATTGGATGACGCAGGCCAAACAGTTGGATTTAGAGGAGGAAAAGCCCAACGAGCTTGGGAACTACAAAAAGAGTTAAATAACCAAAATGATATCCTCAGCCGTCTCTATGAATTCGCTCCATTAATAAACCGACAAGGTTGGTTGCCTCCTGTCATAGTGGTATCGGAAGATTTAGCACACATTACCGATAAACAGATTCGTACAGCGAACAAAGCCTACAATATTTTAGTACCAGAACGTTTTGTCAGTAATCCCCCAACTTGGCGCCAATATTTACTCTCAGGTCTGACTATTAGTTTTGATGTTTCCTCAGAGATAAAGCCTAAAAACAGCGCAGAAGAAAAAGTATGGCGGGAGGCGATCAAAAAAGGTTGGCAAGATGGCCGTGAAAGTGCGGATCGTATCCTAGAAAGTAATTTCCATCGATTAACCAGAGATTATTCTGGGATGATACGTTATTCAACGTTGATTCAACAAGGCATGATCTCACCACCGGTGATCAGCGAAGAACTCCAATCTGTTACTGGCTCTCGTGACAAATTGATGATTGGCGATAAGGTTCGGGATCTGAAACAGCGTGCCGGATTCGAACTAGATAAAAAACGTTGGAAACCAGTCGTTACCCCATCTCAGAAATAGCTCATAGGACTAATAATGATACCTTTAACACACTACGATTTCAGCCGTGGTGGGTTGAATGCTGATAATCTACGTGGCTTCTTTGTTCATTGCTACCGTCACGGTGTATCTGATATCCATATACAGAGTGGAAGCCCTCTCACTGCAGATCACTATGGCCGCAAAGTCATTTTAAGCCAATTTAGATTAGAACATTCCAATCTTATACGACTCATTGATGAAGTTTTTTCTCCTGAAATCAAAGCACAAGTACAAAGTGGAAATGGTGTTGACCGATCGTTACAGCTGGAAGGTGATAGTAACGGGAGATATCAATTAGCGCGGGGAGAACGTGTCAGATTTCGTTGCAACTTCATACAAGGCACGATTGGTAACCTCAATACCGCAATCGCCGTAACACTCCGAGTTATTCCCTCTCTGATTCCAACACTAGATAGTCTGGAATTAGAAGAAGATCTGCAAAAAAGTCTTCTACCACTAAACGGCCTCGGATTAGTTTGTGGTGAAACAGGCTCTGGAAAATCAACCCTTTTAGCATCGACCTATCAGCATTACGGGGAAACACATCCTGACGGAAAAGTTGTTACTTATGAAGATCCTGTTGAGTATTTACTTGGTGGGCCTAAGTGGGTTCTACAACCTCAACAATGCCAAATAGGTCGGGATGTTAAAAGTTTCGCTGATGGGCTGCGTCTCTCATTACGCCAAGCACCAACTGTTATTGGTATCGGAGAAATTCGTGATTTAGAAACATTACAAGCAGCAATGGCATGTGCTCAATTCGGTCAATTAGCATTAAGTACCCTTCATGCTTTTTCACCCGGTCATGCATTTTCACGTTGTTGCATTATGGCTCCCGAAGATTCGCGAGAACAAATTGCATTCGATTTACTGAATGCTCTTCGTTATATCGTCGTGCAACGTTTGATACCAACTACAGATGGCAAGCGCACGGCAGTACGAGAATACATAATATTTGACGATGAATGGCGCAGAGCATTACCTCAGCATCACTACACCCGCTGGCCTGAAATGATTAATTCAAGTTTACGAGACAACAATAGACGCATTATTGATCGGACATGGCAATTGTTCGTCAACAATAGGATTGATGCACAAATTGCAGAGAAAATCATGGGATGGCGTGAATTTTCGGATAAACAGAAGAGTACATAATGAAAGATGATTACAGCCCTTGGTTAGATGCAGGAAAACCTGTCTCCATTTATGGCATTCCCGTTTTAGTCTTCCTTGTTTTTCTATTGTTATTCATATGGCCAACGACAATTACCTTATTCATCTGCTGCTCTCTGATCATTTTATACAAAGTACTAGCCATATTCGGCTACACCCTAACAGTGTTACTCCAGAGGATTCACCACTGGCTACGTGGCAATAAAATCACAGGGCGCCCTTGGTGGTATCGGAAATTCTTTGAATAGGACATGTAATGAAAGCGACTGAACCTACCTATCTAGTAATTCCTATAGAACAACTTCAAGAAGCCAAAAAACAAGCTGGAAAACTTGAGAATGGCCAAAATGCTCTAGAGTTCGATGTCAAAAAAAAACTGTGGTTAGCTCGCCCTGGCGCAGATCTTGAAAAATTGTCAAAATGGCATATGGATACCACGTTAGTTACAGAAGGTAATCATAGACAAGATTTTGGAGACTTCATTCGTGCACATGGAGGTAAGCTAAAAGGCAACCCAGTCATGAATGGAAAAAAACAACGAATTAGTATGGTTGGTGATGGACCGGGGAAGAAATCAGGTGTCTATGTCGGACATGAAGATGGTTACCCAAACGGGTGGTTTGTTGACCATCGCGACGGAGGTGACCTAAAAAAATGGTCCTCAAAATCAGCTAGACCTGACCCTAAAAAACTAGCTCATCTTAAGGCTATCGCCGCTCAGGAACAGTTACGTCGAGACAGAGAAACAAGTATTAAACAAAACTCCAAAGCCAAAGAAGTTGCTGCTCTCTATAACAAACTTCCTCAGGCGGGACACAATCACCCTTATCTATTACGTAAAGGAGTTATGGCTGCAAAAGGTGTACATCTGGACACTCAAAATAATCTAATTGTCCCTCTTTCAAATGTCGAAGGTAATATTCGAACACTACAAACTATCGACCCTGACGGAGATAAGCGCCTCACAACAGGTGGAGAAAAAGAAGGTAATTTCTATGTGGTTGGCGGCACCTTAAAAAATGGCTCGCCGATCATATTTGCCGAAGGTTACTCAACCGCAACAAGTGCCGCAATGGCCATTCAATATCCTGTAGTTATGGCCGTTGATTCCGGCAACTTAGTTAAAGTTGCTCAAGCTTTACATGAACGCTATTCCGACAGCCCGAAATGGTTTTTAGCCGATGATGATATCCCCAAACCTACACGCCCTGGTAATCCCGGCAAGGAAAAAGCTTCTCAAGCCGCTGAACTAACTGGGGGATATTATATTCTTCCAATATTTACGGGCGAAGAACGTCAAAAAGGTCTTACGGATTTTAATGATCTTCATAAATCCAGAGGGATTAATGCACTAAAACATCAGTTGCAGCCTGTAATTACAGCTATACAAGCATCTTCTCACATGGAGCCGCCTAAGATGGTTGATACCCCTACAAAAAACCAATCAGAATCAACAAAAATGCAAAACGAGATATTTGAATCAGATAATTCAAAATCCGCTTCAAACATTAACGTTACTCCTGAGTCTTCCATCTCCAACGATGATTATGCAGATTATAGCCACATCATCGAAAAGGTTATGGAACAGGAACAACAAGAACACCAATTCGAAAACATCACATCTGAACTGCCCAAACAAGATGTACCTGAGCCTTCTGAGATATTAGAGCCGGCAACAATGGAATCGGCTCAAAATGAGCATGACGAGTCAATTAATGACGATAATATTGCACCACAAGAGGCTTCCCTTGGTGAAAATGAACCATCCGATGTCATTAGTGAGCCAGTATCTGCAGACAACAAGCAAGATGTACAGCAAACTGCTCCAACGGAAGTTCAACAAGCTCAGAACTCAGAAGCAACAGAGGTTACTGAAACTAGTAAACAACAGCTGCCAGAACCGAATCCCGAGAAAGAAAAAACTCAAGCAGCAGATGAAGACGCTAAAGCATGGTTAAATTCCAGCCGGGCTTCAATCGAAGAAATGTTATCGGAAGATAAAGCACGCTTCCGCAATAGAATACGGGATTCCCAAATAACAGGCTTGCAAAATCAAGAAGCGGCAGCAGCAGAGTTAGCAAAAGAAGAGGAGAAATTAGCAAGTAATGTAGAGCCAATAAAACAGAATGAGCAGTTAGAAAATGCGATTCTTATCGAAACATCACGCCAATTAGCACCGATAGACCTTGATGCTTTAATGCAACAAATCACACATGAAATAGCCAATGATGGCCGTTCTGTAAAATACCTGCTTAGCGGTGAAGATGCATTTGTTGACCATAGTAATCATATCGTGATGGCAACTGCTCAATCTAGTCAGAATGATTCCATGATACTTGCGGCCCTTCTTGTCGCTCGGGAGCATTATCGCGGTCGTATCGAATTAACAGGTAGTGATGAATTCAAACAACGCGCCATTAATCTCATCGCAGAATATAACCTCGATGTAAAAATGAAGAATCCACAGCAACAACTCATGCTGGATGAAGCAATCAAAAACCTTGCTAACGAACCGACTCCAAACGATACACCTACACCAGTAGGTAGCCCGGTTGCAAGTATTGTTACAGAACCCAACGAAAAATCAGCACCCGTTTCGACTGTGCCATCATCAGAATTACTAGCAGAGATGCCACCTGAATTACGCCCGACTGTTCTTTCTCAGGAAACCCCACAGAATGCCAGCTGTGAAGAAAGTCAGGCTGGTATCACCGGAACTATCTTGGGATATGGCCCTGCCAAATATAATTTTGACCCTTCTGAAAGTAAAAGCTATTACGTACACCTACGAACTGCACAAGGTGAACGATATATCTGGGGTAAGGACTTAATGAAAATCATGCCTGAAAGTGGATTAAGTAAAAATGATGCTGCCACACTTAAATGGCTTGGCAGTGAAGAAGTCTCAGTGTTGGCCAAAGTAAAAGACGATCAAGGAAAAGTTGCTGTAGACGAAAATGGGGTAGAAAAAACACATAAAATCACTACTCATCGTAACCGGTGGGAAGTGACTTCGGCGATTGATTCTAAGCTTCTTGTCAGCAATGAACGCCAATCAGCCCCCCCTGCCAGTCTTATGGCTTATGATATGAATCACTTTAAGTCCATACAAGAACAAGTAATTCAGTTGGCCACAAAAGCAGGCGTAACTGTACCGGACTTACCATCACCAACAAATGATCTGCTGTGGTTTAAATCTAATGGTGAAGGTTCACAGCCTCCGGCGATACGCCCAACCGATATGAAATTACCTGCCCACACTCAAGATGCGGGAACCGTACTTATGAAAGCCATGGATAGTGAAGATCAGCTTAAATTGCTTCTGGTGAAAGGGCTAGGCGAATACATACAAGGTGTAGTGCATTATCAAGGTGAATATCATTCCGTATTAGGTAAGCTGTGCACACGAGAAAATGGCAGCCGTTATTTATCACTCAATTCAATAACTTCTGATGGGCCAAAAGTCATTGGTTATGGAAATGCAATCAATAATGAAGACGGAGCCAATAATGCCTTTGTATTCAGGTTAAAAGATGAAAAAGAACGCCTCTATACTCCATTAGTTGACCCGGCAAAGTGCCCTCCCGCTCTGCACAAACAACTTGGGTTTACGAATGACTACACTCCACCGTCGCAAACCTCGCAGATCCGGGAGGACATTGTGGAACATACCGCTAAACCTACCCCATCAACACCACGACCAGGGGCATAAAGGAATCATCATGCGCATCATGCGATTACACTATCTTATATTGGTCATGGTTATGATCAGCTGTTTTTCGCTTCCTGCTCAGTCTGCAAATTGCCGTGCGGGGGCAGCGGCTCAAGCTGGAGCACAAATAGGATATGAACGAGATCGAAAAGCGGCTGAATCTTGGTCGCAACGTGAAAACCAAATATCCAGAGAACTACAGCAGTGTTTGGGTAGTATCAGTACTTCAATTACTGTACCAACTTTCCCTGATTTGAGCGGAATTCTAAATGGAATTAAAGATAGAATCTGCCAAGTCGCACGCAATAAGATCCGAGATTACATTCCCAGTAAAATTGACCCATGGGGAGACTTACCACCTATTTTAAGCGGCTCTATAAATACACCAGTGGGGAGTTTACCTCCACTTATGGGGAAAAATTCACGCCCAGTGGGGATGGATATAGGGAAAAGTTTGCCACAAATTACGTCACCAACTCAAAGAACTCCTGCAACACCAGCTCCGAAGCATTCCGCTTCTAATTCATCTGGTGATTCTTATCTCTTCACTCGCTAGTTTCCTCCTTTGAGGATACCGAGAAAATATAAAATCTGGATATTCCATGAAAGAAAAAGAACAGGTTATTACTCCGGTAATTAATCCTGATCCGTATGCATCAGCTATTGCTCAGCACAACGCGAATCAACTTAATGTAGGATTTACACGTAAATTACTCACAGCCAATGTTTGGTTCGCTGCTAGCACATTCGTAGCAATGATAATAATCGGATGCTTGGTATACGCTGTATTACACCCTCCTGTGAAATATTTTGCGACTCAAGATGGAAGAGTAATCCAGCTACATCCAACAGATAAACCAGCTTATAGTGATGCTGATGTAGTTGATTTTGGCAACCGAGTCATTCGAGAAGCCTTCACACTTGATTTTGTTAACTATCGTTCTCAGATGAATAACCTGATACCTCGTTTCTCTGACGATGGTTTTCAAAGCTACTACACCGCTTTAACTCAATCCAATATCTTGTCCGCGATAAAAGACAAAAAAATGAATATGTCATCAATGACATCTTCTGGTGTCGTCGTCAGCAAAGGAACGTTAGAAAACGGTGTCTATGCTTGGAAAATTCAATATCCCACAAAATTAAAACTCGTTGGGCAGGTTAACTCCTTACCTGAACAAGGTTTTGTTATTTCACTATTAATTCAACAAGTCGATCCTCGTTTGAAAAACGCAGGTTTAGAAGTTGGCCAGTTAATTACCTATGAGGCTCCATAATGTTAAAAACTCCACTATCTGGTTTAATTCTTCTGGCAACCTTTAGTAGTTACTCTGCACAAACAACCTCAGCACCGCCAATCCCAAGTAATTGGCAACCTGCAGAAAGCATGAACATTCAAATACAGTCAGCACCTACAGCTCAAACATCTACAATTCAGCAAACACCGGTTCAATCGGCAGTTAACCCTGAACCTAATGCCCCATTACCATCGCCAGCATTGTCTTATGCACTTGATCAAGTAGCCCCCTTGACGCCAGAAGATGTGTCAGAATTACATCAAACATTTGATCAGTTACAACGTAGCGAAAGTCGGGATCCAGTAACTGCAGTACCACGTATTAGCTCACTCACAGTTAACTTATCTCCTGGTGCATCGTTACCCTTGTTACGGGCTCTTCCTAATTTCCCAAGCACCGTATCATTTACTGATGAAACAGGAGCTCCATGGAATATCGGAGCACCTCCGATTAACGGAAATGAGGCAGGTTTTGAGATCAAATACATTCCAAATAGCCCTATTATGTCAGTTCAAGCTAAGCGTGCTTATGACACAGCCAGCGTCAGTGTATATCTTCAAGGGTTACCAGTTCCTATTGTGATCTCACTCTCTAGTGGAGAAGCCGGTAACTCAAACAAAGCACAAATCACAGATAGCCGGCTTGATTTGCGTATTCCTTTACGAGGCCCTGCAGCTAAACAACTTCCGATCGCCCGAGAAAAAATTAGCCTTGAAGATCCTTTACTACAAGCATTCTTAGACGGCGTTCCTCCCAAAGAAGCTAAACGCCTTAAAACTAGCGGTGATGTACCAATGACCAGCGTCTGGCAAATGGGCGATGACCTTTATATTCGCTCCCGCCATATGATTAGAGACTCTTTTGTTTCTACGTCTTCCTCTGCTGACGGCACCCGTATTTGGAAACTACCTGTCACGCCAGAAGTCGTATTCTCAGTCCAAGGAAGTAATGCGACTCTCAATATCAATCTGGAGTAACTACATGGCCATTGAAAAAGATATTGCCAGCGATAGTAAGAAATCTGGGTTACTGATCTTATCCGGTGGAATGCTTATTTTCGGGGGGGGGTTTCTCTTATGGGGTTATCTTAACAAACCGGCCCCAACTCCTTCTAATATCAATTTAAACAAAGTGGCAAACAACGCCTCTGTTAAAAGTACTGAAACCAAACAATATCAACAATTACAGAGCCAAGCCAACAAGTTGGGTTCCCAGACGGCAGACGTTAATGGAACCAGTTTTGTTGCCTCATTGAAAATGAGCGATGTTAAATACGAAATGCCTCCTATTGCCCCTCAATCTGTAGAACTCAATACACATCCTATTGAATTTCAACAAAATCCAACGACAACACCTGATGGTATTTCTGAGGATAAAAGAGCAGCCCTTAAAGGTTATTTAAAAGTTCTAAATGAGCGTTGGAAACCTGGGGGAATGCAACTGGCCAGTGCATTTGGTCAAGAAAGCGAAGGAAATGGTTCAAGCCAAGCCAATACATTTAGCACTTGGACAAGAGGGTTACCCAGTAATGAACCTTTGGAACCTGCCAAAACAACAATGGAGAAAAGCACATTACAAAATAAGATCATTGTACCGCCAAACACTCGTAGGCCCGGAGTTATTGATACTGCTATTGATTCTGACAACCTTAACTCAATTGTTTTAGCTCATATCCCTGCAGGATTCTTAGAGGGTGCAACGTTCAGTACCAAAGGGGTACAACTGGCCGGAAATGGTGTTGTGATTCACCTAACTCACATGACATTAAACGGTGTTGAATATCAAGTAGATGCATATGCGTTACAAGACGATACGCTTCAATCTTCAGTTGCAAGTGAGGTTAACAATCGCTATTTCAGCCGCATTATTTTACCTGCAATTGCCAGCGGCATTGGTGGTGTGGGTCAGCTCTACAAAGATCAAAACACACAAATTATCTCCACACCAAGTGGAACAATCACCGGTGGAACAGGAAAAGTTAATGGCTCGGCTGTTGTCGGAACCGTTATCGGCGGAATTGGTGAACAAGCAGGCCAAATTATAGCTAGTGATGCAGCCAAGCTCCCCGTAAAACAAGTTATGGTTCATAAAGATCAAGTAATTGCAATCCAGTTTATGAAAGGTGTGTATGAGAGTGATCGGGTGAATAAAACACCTCCACACCCACTGAACCCAGAATAACCTCAGGAGAACATCAATGAGCTCTCGTTTCGATTTAGATATCCCTCCAACAACACCTTTACCGGAAGATGTGAATGTCGAACCCCCTAAAACTTCTCAACAAACTAATAAATCTAAATTAATTACTTTACCGCTAGGAATAAAATTAACTGTCATGCAGTTGGTGATGATGGTAGTCATGTTTATCGGTATTGCAATATATGTCTTTTCCAGAGATGCACCACAACAAACAAGCAATGCGCCAAAATTTACATCTCAAGAACCCGCAACAGAACAACCTATGCCTTCCTTTACTGAGGCATTGCCATATTCCTCAATATCACAAGTACCTGTTATTCAGGGAACATCAACCACACCTATATCAGAAAATACCCTGACAGGCGAAGAAACTGGAGAAATTAAAGAAAGTATCAACAACCTACAAACTTATAGTGAAAATAATCGAGAAGGAATCAAAGCACTTGATCAACGACTACGAGCACTTGAGCAGCAGTTTTCAGTTCAACAACAGCATCTATCGGCATCTGTATCACCAATAAATTCAACAACATCCAAACCAACTGTCAAGAAACCTCCCCAAACCGGCAGTAAAAAATCTAATTTTCATGGAGCTTCTGTAGCCAGCCTTTATCCGGGGCTTGCATGGGTAAATTATAAGGGAAGCACTTGGGCACTACGTCAAGGAGATCGTATTGGAAACGCCACAGTTCAAACCATAGATATACATAAGCGTGAGGTAGTAACCACAGCTGGCATCATTCGCTAAGGAGATTTATGGATTTGGTGCAAATGATTGCCAACGCAGTCAACAACATAAGCCAAGTCGGTATTCAATTGATACTAGCCCTCGGTGCTATCGTCGGGCTAACCATTCTCATCGGGCACTTTAGCAATATTGCAAGCAGGGCAAGACGAGGTCAATTACAAGATGAGCCTGGGAAAATAATTGGCGTCATTTTAATATGTGGGTGCCTTATCGCACTACATAACGTAATGAATGCGACTTCTAACCAAATGGCACTAGGTGATATCACATTCGGTGCTATCGCTTATGTCTCAGAAGGAAAATATGGCCCAGCTGCAGTCGCTATAAATGCAGTCCTCACATTACTTCAATGGGTAGGCGTTATTTATGCCTATCAAGGACTGCTCCGCCTTCGCCGTTCACAAAAAGATGGTCATACCGGTCTTAGCTCCGGGGACGACATATCCAGTGGTATTAAACGCTTAATTATTGGCGCAATGCTTGCCAGTAATCAGCAACTGATTAATACCATTCAAAATACAATCAAAATTCATTGGTAAACAAAGAGGTAGTAATGAGCGTTATAAAATTTCTAAAAAGTCTCCCATTGTTTGTTTCTGTTAAAGCTATTCTGCTGGCCGAAACAGTTCGTCGATACACATTTAGTGCTGTTGCTGGATTTATAGGGCTAGTATTGTCACCAGTTGCAAGAGCCGATGATGATATTGCTGGTATGGTCAGTAATCTTTTAAATGGTGTTTATTCATTAAAAGAACCAATTGTAAAAGCATCTCTAGTTCTTGGTATTGGTTTTATTGCTGTTGGTATTGTCTGCATGTCTGCCAAAAAGAACAACCCACAAATTAAAGCAACACATATCATTATTCTTTTCGTAGTTGGCGCGGGCCTTATTGCTCTCGAGCAAATTGCGAGCCGTAGCCAGAAACAGATGGGACTCAACCCAGTTTCAGTTGGCTAACATTGATGGCCGATCTATTCAGGTCGGCCACTTCTATTTCCTTGTATTGATTTCAATTTCGAAAGAAAAACTATCCAGTCATATTTCTTCTAACTATAGGGAATTTATATGTTAATTTTCTCTATTTCCCGCCATATAACGGGACACACAATATCAGCTAACCAACAAAAAAAACTGAATGATATAGCTCAAAAAGGTGGGCATTATTGCGAGTTCTGTGGTTATAAGTCACAAAATAATAGAGTCATATTCCGTGATAATAATCCTTTAAATACACAGCCCAATAACCTCGGTGTTGCAGATCCCCTTTGTCAATCTTGGCGGCAATTAGACACCATCACTGCGGAGGCTGGAGCTATAGTCTATCTCCCTGCATTAAACCCAGAAGATGTTAACCATCTACAACGTGCGATTGTTCAAGCATTAGACTCAAATGATGAATCCTATCAGAAAGACGCTAAAGCGCTGCTCAACTGGCTAACCTCCTATGAAAAACCTGTTCAACAAATCTGGGGAACATCTCATCCTCAAGCGTTTGGAGAAGCTATCAAACGCATAGCTGATGATCACAGACCTACATTATTGGAACGTTGGCGCTATTTAGCACTTGTGCTACACCCGGCCCAACTTAAAGGCAAACTAGCCACAACCAAGCTGGAAACTAGTACCACTTGGTGGAGACATCTATATCGTGATTATTGCTCTCGGAACTAAATATGATTATTGATAAAATCGAAGAAGCCTTTGCTTATTTTTCTCGCTATACGTTAGGACGAGACTTTTCGCAGTACTGTGATCTACGAACTGTCATTGGATTAACGCCAGACGATAAAATTCGCCATCCATCATTAAATGCACCCTATATCCACGTCACCGAAAGCAACGATTATGCCTCCTGCTTTGAGATATTAGGCGCATTTCGTGAATTCAGTGAAATTGAACCAAAAACACCAAATGAAGCACCAAACCCTGATAGTTTATTGCGTTTCATTTTGAAACTGCGTGACAATTTGACAGGTGACTTCAAGTCAATGGGACACAAACTCAGTATCGTGTTTGAACGAGACCCTACGCGAGGCAGAGAAGAAATTAGTCGATTAGTTGCACCGCAACGTCAATCGTTCCAAAAATTAGGGCTTGCATTGGATGATCTTGTAGATGAACAGATTACTAAAATGACACCCTATCTCGCGCGAGAACGAGTATGGCTAACGGTATACACCGCAATTGCAACACTACCAAACGCTGAAAAAAAAGAAGAAATCCAACGTCAAGATAAACAATTTAAAGATCTTCCCGAAGCTCGCTATGGACAAAACCCTGTTTATGCTGAATTCGAAGGATTGAAGCTAAGACACGATGCTTTTATCGACAAATTGATGACTGATCTTTCTGACGGCAATGAAGGTATTATGGTGCGCCTACTAGACGCACATGAAGCCGGTTACATCATCCGAGATGAAATTGAACGAACCAGTACAGACAAAACTTGGCAACCATTACTGCCTGGTGATCGAGTTATTCCTCACGGAAAAATGCGGGGTGAAGATATTAGTGCTTGCCTTGCCCCTCATCTCAATTTTCAATATTGCGACACAGAGGTGAAGTCCTTAGGAAACATTGTTGAAGTAGGTGGACTATATCATGGCCAATTAGCTATAACATTGGCTCCTCAACGCCCAGAACCGTTCAGTCAGCTATTTAAGAAAGTTCCTCGTCAAATCCCATGGCGTATACGCTTAGATCTTATGCCTGGGGGAGGAGAAATGCTGCGTAGTAAGAATAATTTGCTAAGTTTTGTCGCATTTATCCCTTCCTTACGCGATATTTATCAGTCTATATCGTGGTTGCTTGCACAAGACAAAAAAGATCCCGTTTGCATAATGAGCATTACTGCTAGCTCATGGGATGAAGATAAAAGCAGAATGCAGCGGAATCTAACTTTGTTACAAAAGTCGATTCAATCGTGGGGAGTTTCTAGTGTCACACGAACATTCGGGGACCCAATTAGAGCATGGATTAACACACTACCGTTAGCATCCAGTTTCAGCGCCCCCACCCTGATATTCCCACCATTATCTGAAGGACTAAAGCTAATGCCACTACAACGGCCAGCAAGTCCTTGGGGGAACGAAGGGAACGTAATATTTCAAACGATTGACGGAAAACCCTATCCGGTGCAATTAGCCAGTAGCATCCAAGAAAAACATACTGAATTATTAGCCGGTGCCCCAGGCTCTGGCAAATCATTATTGGCCAACAGAATGCATGTAGACGGAGTATCCACAGGCAGTGCAGAAATTCCATTTATGGCTATGGTTGATAAAGGTTTCACCGCTCAGGGATTCTATGATCTGATGAGGGATAGTTTACCCCCTGACCAATTAGATAAAGTAATTAGCATCATTTTGCGCAATGATGCTGAACATTGTCGTAATCCATTCGATATATCTCTAGGTTTGAAATACCCAATTAGTACAGAACGTGAATACCTGCTGAAAATGTTGATCAGTTTATGTATTGATCCACAAATTAACATGCCCCCCGATGCTGCCGCTTGCAGACAAATCATATCTATGGCCATAGATATTGCTTACAAAAAGAATAGTGATACTGAACCATTACGCTATGGCCCTTCGCTAATCCCAGAAGTGGATAATGCATTGAAAGAAAGCGGCTGTCTTTCTGAACATGATTCACAATGGTGGGAATTGTCTACGTGGTATGAAGTTCGGGACATGTTATTTGATAAAAGTTATGTGTATGAGGCCTCACTTGCACAAGCCCAGGCAGTACCAGAACTTAATGATCTACAGGGTGCACTCAACACAGAGCAAATGCGGACAACATTTGCACAAGTTAACCGCCCAGGTTCTAATGAGTCTATGTTGCATTATATTTCACGTTGTTTCACACAGGCGCTGTCTGATTACCCACTGATTTCTGGACGTACCCGATTTACTGTCAGCCCTAACACACGAATTCGAGTTGTTGATGTTAACAACGTATCTGGTGATGATTCCCCAGCAGGAAAAATTCGCACTGGTATTATGTATCAATTTGCGCGCCATCTTGCCGGTGCAAACGATTTTTACCTGCCTCAAAACCAAAACGAGTTATATGCCAATCTGGGTTCTCGCTATATTGATCTACACAGAAAACGCATCGAACAATTGGATCAGGAAAGTAAGCTCATATTTATGGACGAACTACACAATATCAAAGGAATCGAAACGTTGTGGGCTGCTCTGCAGACCGAAGATCGTGAGAAACGTAAATTTGGTGTCCGTACTGTTTTCGCATCTCAGTATCTAGATGATTACCCTCAACAGCTTTTGGAGTCAGCTAACTCCTTATACCTCATGCGTGTACGTCCCAGCGATTTCAAGGTATTGGAAGAAGTCTTCAATGTTCCACTATCAACACTGAATAAATTTCTCAATACTACGCGGGGCCCAGCACCAGATGGCAGTGGCACCACATTTCTGGCTGTTTTTCAAACCACAAATGGGAATGTTGCTCAACTTTTGAAAAATACGGTTGGACCACGCCTTTTATGGGCTCTAAATTCTACCCCAAAAAATCGAGCTCTTCGCAACATGCTATATGAAACTCTAGACGGAAAATTAGCTCGAGAGCTACTTGCCACAGCTTTTCCTAGTGGTTCAGCCGAGAAGCATATTGATATGTTAAAGAAAAAATCCAATCTCGATAATGAAGATGGTGCAATCAGAATGTTAGCTAACGAGTTACTGTCCAAAGCTGGATACATTCAAGGTAATTCAATCTCCAATCGGCCCCACTAAGATTAAAGTCTTCCTTACTTATCCTGGAAATATAATGAAGTCCAATACCCCTATTTTACCTCGAGTATCCCTACTCTCCGGCTTGATATTTTACATTACATTGACCAATCAATCATTTGCAGGGTATCCCGTTACCGTATTGGAAAGTGTCCCCGTTACAACACAAGTTACTCCAGCACTTGGAACAATGAGTGCCACTTTAAGTGAAATCGCCACAACTCAACACCAAGTTGGAGCGGCTATTAACCAAAACGGTAGTAAAATTGCTACACAGATTGAGCAATCAGCGCAAGCACAGCGTGATCAAGATATCTTTGCTCGTCAGACAGATAAGTTAGAGCAAGCACGACGAACCTATACCGTTCCAGATAGTATCTGTACTGAGTCTGGTTCAGGGATGGCATCACAAATACAGGGCGGAGCGCGAGCGCAGCAAAGTTCGTTAGCCAGTGGGAAAGGAATTAGTAACAGCAAAATTCGCCATAGTGTAACCACACCTACTCCAGCACAAGGACAAACACAATTTCGGACAGCAGCCATTCATGCTGATTATTGTGACGCTGTAGACTTTGCTGCATATGGTGGAACACCTCTATGTAAGGCTGTTTCTGAGTTACCTGGTGGTGATAAGCGCTTAACGTCATTATTGGATGGGGCGGGTAAAGATGGAAAATCTCCCGACCTTACTTTTGATCAAAAGCAGACCGATGCTGCCATAGCTTACGTATTGAATAGCTCCTCAGCATCAGCCGGCAAGCAATTAAGTAAGGGAGAAGTCAAAACAACCTCAGGGCAACAATATATGGGGTTAATGACACAATACGAAGCTATCAACTCTGCAGCTCGCGAACCGATGCTGGCTATGGTGGCCGCAAGCCAACCCAATGAAGCTACACGCGATGTACTCAAAGAAACTCTTATGGCTCCTTCCGCATCTGCATATTTTAATCAAACTGTATCAGACGAAGCTAAACGTACCGGCATAATGTCTGAAAGAGAATTTGAACAGTTTGAAGTCGGTAGACGTTATGCCAACACAAATTACCAAACAGACTTGCAGAATATGGAGGGTGATAACTTAATGCGTGAATCAGTCCGAACTCAATCACTGCAAAATTGGTTGTTACTAGGTATAAAACAGCAATTGCAGAAAAATAATATTCTACAAGGACAACTACTTTCGCTTAAAGCGACCGAATCCTACCGCCCTCAGTTACAGATGAAAATGCAAGAAGTGAATGCAGGAGCTGCACGACCATGATTGATAAAACTAAAGAAAAATCCACTAATTGGAATCGCCGAACTGTAAAAATTATTTATTACATTTCTAATGTATTCTTACCATTATCTGAGGTACGTTACACTGCGGCAAAAATAGGACCATCTTTTGTTAAGAATATCAAACGAGTAAAACATCTATTTCTTTCCTCTCAACTTGAGAAAAAGCTCCAACAACCACTACTTAGTTTTGATGAAGCAATAATCGCAAGTGGCATGACAATTGAAACATTGAAGCAATGTTTTCTACGTCGTAAAAAGTTATGTTTATCTTTAGCTGCTATTCCGTCACTATTAGTCATCTGCATCATTTTTGTTGTGCTATTCAGTGAGATATACACGCCACTATTATTTATAAAAACTCTTGTATTAACTCTAGCCTTACTCTCTCTAGCTGCATTACCGTTTTTTCAAGCGTTGATATGTAGTTGGCGATTATGGCAGCTAAGTCAGCACCGAGCATCACCAATGGAACGAGGAGGATTTGCGGATTTTTTATCTGAAAATTCGTGGATTAAAACAACACTAAGTTTTAGACAGTAAACGTTATAACGCCAAAGAGCATAATTATACATTCTGCCCCTATCCCCAATATATCAGCTAATCAGCAAACATCAGCAAACATCAGCATCTTATACGAGACTTCTATGAATACCATTCGAAAATTAATGGCTAGCGTATGTCTTTACTTGTTTACTCTCAACGCTTGGGCGGATTCATCGATCAATTTTGACACTATAGAACAAGCGGCCAAGCGTTCCAGTGATCTTTCACGTCAAATCTTAGTTATGGTATTTGGTGACGTTGTAACAGATCCATTTTCAACTAATTCCAGTATGATTGGAGAACTATTCTTTGTTTTTAACGGCATAGTAATGATCATTGCCGTTGTCTGGTTCATCATCGTAGCATTAAAACATTTAACAAAAGCGGGACAACACGGAAAAATCTTCAATAATGGAAAGTCTATGGTAGGCCCAGTAACCACTACTGCTGGTTTCTTCTGCTTAGTTCCCACTGTCTCGGGATGGTCAATCGCACAACTAAGTTTTTTATGGGCAGCCTCAATAATGGGCATAGGGAGCGCAAACCTTGTTACAGATCGCATTGTTGATTTACTTGAAGATGGGTATTCATTAGTTGTGCAACCTACCGCCCCGCAGACTTTAAGCTCAGCCCGTGCTATCTATGAAATGAATTTGTGTATGTACGGTATCAACAACGAACTAAGCACTATGTATCAGCAATTTGGGCAAGGAGGAACCCCTCTTATGAGCATAAAAAGTACTACAGATGGATTTGAGATTGGGAATGGTAATGCTCTATGTGGTTCTGCACGATTACCTGAATCCATAAAAAACAAAACAATGGATTGGCTGTTTCCTGCCTCTGTTGATACCGATCGAATTATTGACGCTCAACGTAGCGCTATGAACGAAATGCAAAATAATTTATCTCAATCAGCTTCCGAGTTTGTTACCGCTCTGCTTAATAAAAAAATGAACGGTAGTGGCACATTGCCTGATGCAGAGACAAGCATACAAAAAGCAGCACAAGCATATGAGGATCGCATTAATCAAACATTGAGAACTCAAGGACAATCAGACGAGCTAGCTTCTGTATTATCTGCTCAGTTAAGGAAGAATGGTTGGTTGGCTCTGGGTTCGTGGTATCAAACATTTGCTACCGCAAACAATAAAATTAACGAAGCAGTGCAACTAAAACCAATCATTGCTGGCATATCTGGATTAGGCGACTTAGGTGCCGGGGATACCTATAAAAGCATCATGACCGCCTACCAAACACAGTTACAGCATACCCCCTATACGCCACCACTAGGTACTCAGAGTCCTAAGAACACACAACAAGCAACTGATGCCTCAGATCCCTCAGCCGTATTTGTTGGAATTTTTAATTCACCAGGGCAAAGATTATCAAACTATATAGTAAAAAATATTGGCAATGGCGATTTTAATCAAAATGGGCAGATCAATCCTTTATTGAAAATGAAAAATATAGGTGATTACATTCTTATTTACACTGAAAGTATTTATACAATATTTGCAGCAGCAAAAATAGCGAGTGAAACCGCTGGAAATAACTTCCTTTTAAATATTGCATCACTCGGATTAGTACAGGCTGCACCTGCAATCATGAATTCGATCACTCCATTAGTGCAATTTATTTGTGTATTATTGTTTGGCATTGGATTTAGTTTATCTATTTATCTGCCATTTATACCTTTCATCTATTGGATTGCAGCCACTGCTAATTGGATCGTTAGTGTATTAGTAGGTGCCACTGGCGGTTCATTATGGGCTGCTACACATATTGGTATTGAGAATGAAAGTGGTCATCGTTCATCATATGGCTATATATTTCTTATCGATGTTATGATTCGACCAATGTTAATGGTATTTGGATTTATTTTTGCCAGTATAGTAATCGTAGCGCTTGGAACACTCTTGAATATAATGTTCGGCGCTACAATTGCTAATGTACAGGCGAACTCTATAACTGGGTTAGTTTCGTTGGTCGGTATATTAATGGTCTATGCAAGAATATGTACTACTACTGTTAGTAGAGTTTTTGCGTTACAAGTGACTATGCCTGATTATATAATTTCATGGTTAGGCGGCCGAGAAGCAGCGAGCATTCTTGGGGGAGTGGCTGAATCCACAAAAAGTATTTTTGCCGGTTTTAGTCGTGGACTTGAACGCAGCCCGGATGTAAACTATACAAAAGATAATAAATCACCACATGGGGATGGTATAAAATAAATAATATCATGCCTTATATAGGAGATATTCCATGACATTTATAAATAGCATAAGGAAATCATACGTTCCTATGGTATTCGTTTTACAGTTAATTATCGTTCCACTTTGTATAACTATTATTGGAAACTATTTATTTTACATGGACTTTTTTAGTTTCACACCTTACATTGCCTTAATGGTAATAGCTGCACTTTTCTTATCTAATCGATTTGTTTTTTCAAAAACAACTTCACAATTAAATAAGTTAAAGAAATCTTTTGGTGATGTAATATTCTCCCCCAACCCAGAGTTAGAATATTTTGATTTTGCCAATGGCAAATATATTGGCATAGATAAAGAAAATGGAAGGATACTAACCATATCCCTCTATGATAGAGATAAGCCAATATTAACAGGATACGATTTTTATGATTGGGCTGGTTACGATATACAAGGATACAAACTAACACTAAAATTCAATAACATTTTCCATCCATATTTTTCAATTAATAGTACTGCTAAAATAAAACCGTTCTGCCATAGGCTGGATGTACTATTATCACCATCATTTAGTCCAAAAATAAAAACAGACAGTTCATTCAATGAACTTGTGCAGAAAAAATTTCAATTCTGTTGATTTTGCTGTAGAGCGTATTTTTTTCGAAAAGAGCGTCTTATCAACGTTCTTTTTTTATTTTCTGATAATCCCATTCTTGGTGTCATCCCACCTTTTCATAGCCTGTAGATCAGTCTACAAGCTATTTTTTGTTCCGGAGCGACAATGTATTCAAAAACGGCACAGCCGCCACAACAAGGTCAAGAACAAGGTCTGATGTTGCTATTAACCTTTTTCCTATTATGTTTTTTAATTTGGATATACCAATCTCCTATCATGTATGGATGTTGTTGGCTCCTTTATCAACTTTGGATGCTTTGTGATTTTCCCCGAATTCATGGCTATGTCGCAGAACGGATTAACTTATTAGCCTGGGCTGCAGATAGAGTTAATGATCTTAGTTGGAATGAGTTTATTAGCATCATGAATAAAACTGCAGGTATTCTGATGCTCCCTTTAAGTATCATCGTCGCTGGAAGTTTGGTTGCAATCCGAAACCATCCAAGTAACCGAACTCGTAGGAATATTGATGTTTATTCACTACCACATATCATGGCTCAACTTTCACCCTCAATTATCCCAGCTCTTTGTTACGGTGATAAGAAAACACAGCTACTTAACATTGATCCTCCTGAGCATCGAAGTGCTCAGACACCTGACGAATTCGCTTTGCAGCACCAACTTATTATTGGAGAACGTCTAGAGCGAGATAAGACCCGAGAAGTATTCATGAAACAATTGGGAAATCCATTAACGGGATTTTCTTCTCTCAATCCCTATGAACGAGCCTTATTTGCAGTATTCGGCCTGCAGTTTTTTTTGAATGATCGTAAAGCTGCTGAAAAATTGCTAGATGACCTTAATCGCTCTTGTCTAATCAAAAGCCGGCGTGATAACGGAAAGAAAGGTTACCCAATATTAAGCCTCTCTAATAGCGCTTTTAACCGGGTTACTCAGCATCCCGAAGCTGGACGTTGGTTGCACCATTACAGTACTACACGCACAGCAATATTTGCACTTCATGATCAAGATTTGCGTTTACCCGGTGCCCGTTTCCGCTGGCTAAAAGGCTTAGATCGGACTCTTTGGTATGCTTTAACTTCCTCTGGGCGTCCTAAAGTGTTTGTCGAAGGTGCTGGAGTTATTGCCGCTGCAAAATGGGAACGACTCATTTCCGATGTATCCCAGAGATTACAGGTAAGTATACCTCGACCTGAAAATTGTATGGATATAGCTATCGTTGGGCTTGAAGAGGATCTTAAAAGTATTGGACTAATCTTAGGAGAACATATCCCACAGGACAATACAAAAACAATAGAACCCAAAGAGCTAGAATATGAAGAAGATGAAGAAAATGAAGAAGATAGTGAAATAGTCATACTTCGCTCACACGAGCCTACTGAAACTGATACACCATCTAATTCAATACAAACCAATAGCCAACAAACAGAAAACGCTCCCTCTAAACAAAGAAATTTTTCTCGCCCGAGAGCTAGACGCCCTTAATAACAGGAACACAATTATGTCGCATTCATATTCTGCATCACTGCAAGGTAAAACCCTGTCTGTTATCTCTGATCAGCCATACAAAGATACATCTTTAATAATTATGGAATTGGGTAAAAACTATCGCTTTTATATCAATGATAGAAGTGTTTTTCATGACAATATAAAACAACGCCCAGCAATGATTTATACGGCACAAAATAACGATGAAGCAAGGATGGTTCTTCATGCCATCAATAAGGAAATAATCCGCAGCAAAAAACAAAGAGAAAACAGAAGAAAAATCGCTGGTTGTAGCTTATTAACTGGAGCTATAGTTTTAATCATTGCCACTGCATGGAAAGTAGGAATAACCGAAGGTAGTAATTTAGCCCAAAACATTCAACCAATGCCTAGTACAGTAGGTCAACCTTATTCTACCAGTATATCTAGCAGGCATTCCCTTCACCCACTACCTGACACTATAGTTCCTGTTTCTTCAGTCACTCCAAATTTACCGGTAGAACAACCAAAACCGGCAATAAAAACAGAAGAATATGAATTCACAGCACCACGCTTATCTGCAGCAGCACAAAGCGGGAAATATACCATCCCGCTATCTTCTGGCCATGCGAGAACACTGTATGTTTTTTCTGACCCAATGTGCCCAAATTGTAAAATTATAGAACCTGCTTTAGAAGAATTATCCCATAATTACAATATAGAAATATTCCCTGTGTCAATAATAGGAGGCCAGCAAACAGCAAGCCTAGTGACACCAATCCTGTGTCTTCCATCTCAAGATCGTAAGCCTTTCTGGAAACAACTATATCAAGCCGATGTTGGTATGAATCCAAACAACCAACAAGCATCCTTAGACTCTTGTGATATAGGGGAACAAGCACTAACGAAAAACGATGCAGCCTTTAATTTTTATAATCTTCCTGGCACTCCGTCATTTTTGGCTGATGATGGCCGTTATATTCCTCTTAACTCACTGAAAAGTAATGATGCTCTTACGGCTTTTCTCAATTCACCAGTCCAATAACACTCTAAGAACTTCCCATGACTAAACCTATTGAGGTCGATTCGCGCCGAGTTCGCCGGCCAATCGGCTATACCTTTATAACTGACGCACTTCTATCCCCACTAGGTGTACAACTCTTAATGGTTGCCGGCTTAATTTTTGGCTGGTTGTATCCCGTTAGTTTATTACTCAGCATTCCAGGATTACTTCTCCTGATAGTTTTATTTAGCGACCAACCTTTCCGTATGCCATTACGTATGCCCAAAGACATTGGAGGCATAGATTTAACCACAGAACGTGAAATACCTAAATTTCGCAATGGCGCTTGGGGGCTATTCCGTTATGTAGTACGCACACGCCAATACATGCCTGCAGCCGGCATCATGTGTCTGGGATATGCACGAGGGAAATCCCTAGCTCGAGAGCTGTGGTTAACGTTAGATGACTCATTACGACATATGTTACTTCTGGCTACTACAGGTTCAGGTAAAACAGAAGCCTTGTTATCTGTATTTCTGAATGCAATCTGTTGGGGACGAGGGATTTGTTACTCTGATGGTAAAGCTCAGAACACACTAGCATTTGCCGTATGGTCGCTTGCTCGTCGTTTCGGACGAGAAGACGATAATTATGTATTGAATTTTATGACTGGCGGCACTGATAAATTCGAGGCACTTTTAAAGAATGCCAAAACGCGACCACAATCAAACACGATCAATTTATTTGGTACAGCAAATACTACTTTCATTATTCAGTTGATGGAATCCCTGCTACCTACTCCGGGGAGTAGCGATGCAGGCTGGCAAGACAAAGCTAAATCCATGTTGACCGCTGTTGTTTATGCTGTTTACTACAAATGTAAGCGAGAAAATCGCAGGATCTCTCAATCGGTCATACAAGAATATTTACCTTTAGTAAAGCTAGCCAGGCTCTATCAAGAAGCTAAAAAAGACAATTGGCACAAAGACGCTTATGGTCCGCTGGAAAGTTATTTTAATACTCTGGCAGGGTTTCGTATTGAGCTAATCAATCGCCCCTCAGAATGGGAACAAGGTGTATTTGATCAGCATGGTTATTTAATCCAGCAATTTAACCGTATGCTAACCATGTTTAACGACATCTATGGCCATGTATTTTCTCGCGATGCAGGTGATATAGATATAGAAGACGTACTACATAATGACCGCATCTTAACGACAATGATACCGGCGTTAGAACTCTCAAAAGGTGAAGCCGCAAATATAGGCAAGTTATACATTTCTGCTATCCGAATGACTATGGCCAGAGATCTAGGCTGTGAGCTTGAGGGAATGATTAACGATGTACTTATTGTCAAAAAATATGCCGGCAAGTTCCCATATCCAATAGCTATGGATGAATTAGGAGCCTACTTTGGCCCAGGTATGGATAACTTAGCCAGCCAAATGCGTAGCCTTGGTTATATGTTGATCGTATCCGCGCAAGACATTCAGAGATTCATTGCAGAACACAAAGGTGAATACATGACAGTCAACGCTAACCTTCTGACTAAATGGTTTATGGCTCTACAAGACGAAAAAGATACCTTCGATTTGGCTAAAATAACAGGGGGCAAAGCATATTACTCTGAACTTGGAACCGTGGAGCAATCTCCCGGTATCTTTACACCGAATTATGAAGACGCAAACAGCAATTATATCAGAGAAAAAGACCGGTTAAGTCTTTCTGATTTAAAAGATTTAAATCCTGGTGAAGGAATGATTTCATTTAAGAGTGCCCTAGTACCAAGTAACGCAATTTACATACCCGATGATGAAAAGATGACATCATCCTTGCCGATGCGTATAAATCGATTTATTGATGTGCAATCCCCTACAGAAACAGAGCTTTTTGCCCAAAACCCAAATTTGCAACTAAAACTCCCGCCATCAACACAAGAAGTGGATGAAATTCTACAACTTCTAAGTATGCCCGCTTCCACTACTGCAATGATGGGTATTATGGACCCTGTTCTTAAGCGCGTTGCAGCTGTAGCTTTTGATTTAGATAACCGTGCTGACATTAGCTATACTCCAACTCAACGGGGGATATTGTTATTTGAAGCAGGAAGAGAAGCTTTACACCAAAATAAACGCAAATGGCGAACTATACCAACGCCTCCCAAACCTATCCGTGTATCTAAAAAAATAGCTCAGACATTAGCGAATACGGGAGAAGATGTATGACTGATACGTTAATGTGTCAGTTAGACTCGATAACAGTTACGTTATAATGCACTATAGGACAATTCTTGGATATGGTCATATCCTACACTGGACAATTTAAATTACATATCCAATGTAGATAAATAAGATGCTTAAAATATTCTTAGTGAATAGCTACAACAAGCTTCCATCTATCAAAGGATATTTAAGCAGCTACACCTAAAACACCAACTCCCTGACCCAAATTATTAAGGACTCGTAGGCATGAGTGACAATAACCTGAATTATCGACGAGGTTATATTGAATTAGTCAAACTATGCACATTGATGCTTAACACGATAGCAACCGATGTTAAAAACGGTGATACTACAATCATGGTTCAATCTTCTGGACAACAATTGAGTGCGGAAAATGTAGACCTGATTATTGAAGAAAGCAGGATACTGCTTCATTCAATTTCACCATCAGAATCATTCGATTTAGCAGAGCATGATGCTTTATTCAGTCGATTAATGGACTTGTTTAGTGCACTCTATGGCAACGATCATGGTGCTTGGCTAAGTTACCAACCTGAGTTTGAGAAACGAAGAAAAATGCAAATGAATTGATCGTGAAGCCGACTTTTAAGTCGGCTTTTTTTGCAAAAAATTTTGTCGTTATTTAGGATTATAACCAGAATCCAGTTTATATTTTTCAGATAGTACTGACTTAATTTCCTCTGGCTTCTGCTGTTGTAAATCAGTGGATTGTGATTGATACACAGTATCATATCCCGCCATTATCCGCTGTACTGGATCAGTCAGTGGCAATGGTTTATCGCCTCCGTCATTAAACCATTCAACCATTTCACAAGCCTTACCAATAAAAGCTGGCTCACCAGAAAACATCAGATGTTCGCCACTTTTACTCTCGGCCAACGCCATCCCTCCGGCTATGTGTTCTCCGTCATTAGCATGGTAATCATTGATCTCAATACAGCTCCCCTTATCCTGTAATTGAACTACACCATCACGAGAATACTGTATAGTTCCATCTTTAGTGATTGCTGGTGAATAACCATCAAGTTCAAATGCTGGGGTATCATCAGCTACGGCACAAATAATGGCATTAGATGAAATATTGCCAGTCCTAATATTTCTTTTCATCCTATGAGCCCAACCTCGCAATTGGGCAATTGCAGCCTGATCTTGTTTCAGTGCTTGTTGTGATACCCATTCCTGATAAGACAACCGACGGTTTGCAGGATCAGCCTTAAACGCTTCTCGTTCAATACGAATTTCAATCCTCAATGCAGCCATCGATTTCATCCGCTCAACTTCAATAATGTTATATGTCAACTTGCGTAATAGCGGATCATTGATAGCAACACGAGCATGATTTTTACGCCAAGCAAAACGTTTAGATTCATTTTGATAACGCAAGCGAATCGCTTCCCTATCCATTTCTGGTCTAACCCATTCGGCTTTATAATCTTTATAACGAGATTTTAAATCCTCTCTTGCCGCAGCCCTTTCCAATCTTCTTTCCAAACGAACATTCATATCACGAAAATGCAAAGTGGGTTCATAACGAAACTCATGCACGATAGCATTTTTCACAAAATGAATATTATCTGTCGTATAAACCCCTACTTCATTCAAAGGCTGAAATTTACCAAGATCCTTTTCGAGACAACTTAACGTTAAGTCTGGATGGACGCTACTTGCTTTAACTGGTGGTAATTCTGGATTATCAATAGAGTATATTGCTAACCCTTTTCCTTTTGGTTTCAACTCCAATCCAGCACGAACTAAGATACGATGAATATCACTCCAAGACATATTAGGGTCTGACATAGCTTCATCAATTTTGAAGCCACATTCACTGGTCGCATAAGTGTGAAGACTCTCGACATCAGCATAATATTCAAGTGATTTAGCTCCTGCAGGAACAGGTTGGTTATCACGTTTTGAGCGTACAATTTCTTTATTTTCATTAACAACAAAAAAACCATTGGTACGTGTCCAGTTATATTTAAGCTCAAGCTCCCTAGCAGCATATTGCAAACGGATTTTGGTAAACGAATCGTCTGCTGTTTTATATGTTTCAGGATGAATACGATTAGCCGAAACATGACAATGGATATTATTGGTATCTGTATGAATAGCAGCTACGTACTGGTGGTCAAGCATTCCAAGTGCATTCAAACTATGACGAACACTTTCAAAAATTTGTTCTCTTGAAGGGTTATCTTCTGTTGGCCATGAAAGAAGATAATGAAGAACCGGATCTTTGCAACGTACATTTTGCAACGAAACTGCGTTCATTTCTATTGGTGCAGTAGCAATGTTAAAACAGTTCGTTTCACATATCACACCATCAAACAAAACCTGAGTATATCCACTCGGATCTGCATGGAGGATGTGTTGAATATCGGCCTCAGGATTTCGAGTTATATAATTAACTAAGTGGTTGAAAATTTCCCCCTTAGAACCAGGACGACGCCAGCCTAGATGTTCAGGTTCAATTGGCGTATCAGGTTTATCCTCATCACGGATAACGGTATAGGCTATTAGCTTGAGAAAGCTACTTTTGCCATCACGCCTTTTTTCCGGAATTCGAATAATCATGTTACAAAATCACTCCAAACCAACTTTTAAGATCGCTTTCTGAATAGAAACCAAAACCTCAGAATATTCTTTACTTAACACCCCTCCGCCCTCTTTGAACAAATGCTTCTGCAAGCCACCTAAACGACGAAGTTCCATAATTAATTCAGTATCACACTTTGCTTCCATTCTACGACCAAGAGCACTACGCAACATAAAAGCTCCGATACTTAGCCCTGCTGCCTCTGCCTTTTTTTTGACAACTTCTTTTTCCTCTGGGAAACAACGAATACAAGGAAGAAAATCTGTTCTGTTCCGACTTTCGCTTTTACTCATAGTGTATTTCCCTTTTAGTTTTTCCAGTAAGTAATAGTCTCGCTGGGGTGTCGGGGCTGTGCCCTGACCAAGAGTTTTGTAAAACCAACTGTGGGCAGGCGGTATTACAAAACACATCTTGTCCGCTTTTTGGTATTGGTGATTCACATCATACTTGATAAAAAAGTTATTGTCATTACACCAGATAATAGTCAATGGAGGTTTATTAGATTGATTTTGCTAGATATACTATCTATCGCATATTAAGCACACGTTATTTAACAAAGGAACCTCATGGCTACTCAAGAATTTTTCTCGATTGATGATATAGAAACTGTTAAAGAACAGTTGCGAAACATGCCAGATATGAACAAGCAGAGAATGACAAAACGTCAAGCTCTAGATGAAATGAAAAGGGAATTGTTAGAACTAGCTGTCAATAAAGGATATAAGACAGATGAAATAAAATCAGTACTTGCAGAACTTGGGATTACTGTTAGCGTAAAGATGATTAACGACATTATTTTAGAAAACAAAGAACAAAAAAAGACAAGAAAGTCAAATAAAAAAATCAATAAAAATAATACTCAAAGCTTATCATTGGAGCTTAACACGCTTCAAACTAATTCGAATGAAATTGAAGAATAACGTTTATACAAAAAAGCGGCAAAAAATTGCCGCTTAACCTCAACTATCTCAAAATGTTTTTCATTTTTTCTGCTAAACTTTACATAGCATTATTTAGCTGTATATCTCCTGTTATTCCATTAACTCACTTTGTTCTAGTTTTCTTACCATAAACAGTTTTACCTCTCACCCCGCCTTTTATAATATTTTCTTGTACACGTTGATATGTTGTCCAAAGATCATTTTTATTATCTTCCCATCGACGGGGTTATAAAATGTCCTGTGGTAACACAGGAATATGATTATCATACTTATACTCTAATACACTTTCAGCAAAGGCTATCTGGGCACTTTTACTCAGTTGGATGCCCTTCATCTCATCGTGAGAATCATTTATTTTTACAAACATATCTACTACTGTGTAAGCATCTTCGATAACTTGTCCAACGACACCCCCTTTATGGGGAACGCTGATATCTCCAAACGTTTCACCACAAACTAAACCATTATTACAAACGAAACGAAAGACTTCGGGGATCATCTGATAACTGCTGCTACCATCGTGACTATTAACTAAAATGATCTCTGGAACATCATCTAACAAAATCTCTCCTTCACGCCGTAAACGCAACATATGGCGAGCATGTCCAAGCAAAAAATGATAAAAAGGAATGACACCAGAAAAAATATTTTCATCCTTAGCATTGCCGTAGATATGCGGCAATAGTGAAAGCGGTGTGAACGCAAGTTCACTGCAAGCGATCCATTTTCGAGGGTATCGTTGGCCACAGCTAGAAGGAACAACTACCGGAAATGGATACAAGTAAGTGAAAAGTAGAGAATACAGATCTGGAGCCTAGACATCTGTCACCGAGCAAGAAGTACCGCGTTAAGCTGTGACGCAAGGGGATACACCTGAACTCTGCCTTTGTCTGTAAGAAGGCCGGGGTTGCCCGGTATCCTTTGAATCCGGCATCGCCGGACGGTGAAGCGGCGCGTACACAACGTGGACGCTGCAAGCAGTTTTTTATTGGTGGTGTCGGCTCAATGCCGACCAACCGCCAACATCCGCAAAAGGAAAAGAATACTTATAAAAATTCGCCATCGTATAAAGCGATAGCGATCTACCCAATTAAATTTTCTGTCATGACATATGGGATAAAGTTGCAGACTTAAATAGAGGGATTAATTTTGAAATATCAACAACTTTTTCCGCCTTATTAAGGCCATAAGACTCCTGCAACTTTAACCACCTGCCAAGAACCTTAGACAACCTCACAGCCTCTCTGGCGTGACGTCTACTTTGCACGTTATCAGACGTTGAGCTGTAGAAGGGGCAACATCCAATTCCAAAGCAAAATCACGGATACCCAATCCTAATTATTCCAAAGAGTCCCAAATAATTTCACCAAGATGAGGGGGATTTAACATCTTCATTAATGATAATCCTCATAGTTAACAATATATGCGTCACCATCAATAAACTCGAATGTCACGCGCCAATTTCCTGATACTTTAATTGACCACTGATTCCGTCTATCTCCAGTTAATGAATGTAGATCATATCCGGGTAGATCAATCTCCCATATATACTCAGCGTCATGAATCGCAGCAAGTTGCTGCTTGAGCTTTTTTGCATGTTGAGGATTAATACCAGCTGTAACCTCTTTTTCAAAAAAGAGGCGTAGCCCCTTATGCTTGAAATTCTTTATCATTTTTAATTGCTCCCCGTTGCGCCACAGAAATCATTATATCAACGTGCTCCCTGATACGCAACACTTTTTTTACCAATCAAATACAGGAAATTCGAATAAAGCGTCAAATTCAGTAGAAAGATAACGTTTTCTTTACTTTATTTTTGTGAAACAAATACAAACCGATAATCTTTATCGTTGTTTTTCTCTTCCCACTGACTGCGGGCAGAATCTTTGTCTTTTGCTTTGACATATTGAACACATTCAACGAGTTCACCATGAAAATTTTTCCCTAAAAAATAGACTTTAAAAATATTCACTTTTACTCCTTTGCCACTCATGAGCATGTCAGTATAAAAATCTTCTTTCTGGTGTATCCCCCTTTCTGGTGTATCCCCCTTTCGGCTTCTTGCCGGGCGCGGTGCTTCTTGCGCCGTGACTCTTTAGCGGCACAGGGTTTAAGGGACGGCGTCAAGGGAGCTACCGCAGGCCGCAGCGCAAAGGAGCGACCAACGGGAGTGAATGCGAACGGGTGAGGATACGGACTTGATGACGGCACGCCCTGTGCAATCGTCTGTCACGGCGCAAGAAGCACCGCGCTAAGCTGGGGCGCAAGGAGATACACCAGAATGCGGTTTTTGCCTGTAAAAAGGCCGGGCTTGCCCGGTATCCTTTGAGTCCGGTATTGCTGGTATAGGCTCAATGCCGATTAGCGCCAATACTGACGAAGAGAGGAAAAAACTTGTAGCAGCACCTTATAACGGAGCATTGCTATTTATGCTTTTTGAATATCAAATATAAATTTTTTATTCAGAAACTCTTTCATTTTGTAGATATGATAATGCCGATAAGTTTTTTTCGCCTTACTTCTTTGTTTTGGCCTTAAGCTAGTATTTTTCTGCCTATCTTCTTCAATTGATGAAGTTACACAAGATGCATCGCCATTGTGAATAACAGGGTTTAGTAAGCAATAAATGTTAGCAATATTAAGAATCCTAAAGATCCCCCACATATCAGCCTCAAATCTAATTGGTGACATATTGTCAATCAAATTTTGTGCGGCTTGATAATTCACAACATATCCGTAAGCATAACTGGCTTCGTAGATAGAGTAAAAACTAAGATTATTAGACTCTATTTTTTTATTTTTTATATAACTTTTAGCTTTGTTTAACAAATAAACATTAGGCACATTGCAATTATCAAAATCCTTTATTTCGCTAATTACTTTATTTATTTTCAAAGATAATAAAGCATCATCCTCTAAAATAAGAGCCAATGGAATTTTTTCATCGACAATTCTTTTATATATCTTCAAGTGACTTAAAGCACACCCGATCTCACCTTTAGTTAATTGACATTCAGGGTAGTTAAACACTGAATCCATTAGTTGGTTATCAGTTAACGTATAACCATTCACGGCACTGATAAATTCTACATTATTTAATTTAAATTTTTCAATTTCGCGTTGAATGTTTTTCCGTCTATTTGTGTCTTTTTCTAGATTAATGACAAATACTTTCATGCGTATATAAATTATTGTAAATAGTGTGACACAAGCGCAAAAGAGTTCAGGCCACTACGACAGTAACAACTGACGTAAAGTGCCATATTTTCCGAATTCTGAGGCTATCCTTAATAACTTGATTGTAGTTAGGCGTTTTAGTGTCGCCTAACTAGTCTTCATTAAGCATGGGATAAAATTGCAGGCTTAAACAAAGGGGTTAATTTTGAAACATCAACCAATTTCTCCGCCTTATCGAGGTCATACGATTCCTGCAATTTTAACCACAATCGAGGGCTGCTACCAAGAACCTTAGACAACCTCACCGCCATTTCTGGTGTGACGGCTGCCTTGCACGTCACCAAGCGCTGAGCTGTAGAAGGGGCAACATCCAATGCTCTAGCAAGATCACGAATACTAAAACCTAACTCTTCCAAAAAATCCGCAATAAGCTCGCCAGGATGAGGGGGGTTTAACATCTTCATTAGTGATAATCCTCATAGTTAACAATATATGCGTCGCCATCAATAAACTCGAATGTCACGCGCCAATTTCCTGATACTGCAATTGACCACTGATTCCGTCTATCTCCAGTTAATGGATGTAGATCATATCCGGGTAGATCAATCTCCCATATATACTCAGCGTCATGAATCACAGCAAGTCGCTGCTTGAGCTTTTTTGCATGTTGGGGATAATACCAACTGTAACCTCTTTTTCAAAAAAGAGGCGTAGCCCCTTGTGCCTGAAACTCTTTATCATTTTTAAGTGATCCTTGCTGCGCCACAAGAAACAATATAGCAAATCGCTCCCTATTACGCAACACTTTTTTTACCAATCAAATACAGGAAATTCAGACAAAACATCAAATTCAGCAGAAAAATGAATTAGTTCAACGCTGTTTCTTTTCATATAACTAATAATCAATTTTGGCTCTGTCGCATTAAGAACAGATCGGTTAACGTACGCGCTTTTGCAGAGTGAGTTGTCAGTGTCTTTAATCCGAAACGCCTTCGAACGTCTACACTATCCTGTCGATATTATCGCGCAGTGTGTCCGGTGGTATCTCGCTTATGCCCTGAGCTTACGAAACCTGGAAGAGATGATGGCTGAGCGTGGAATAACCGTTGATCATTCCACGTTATCTCGCTGGATTCACCGCTTGGTTCCATTACGCCTCAAACGTTATTGAGCGGTATTGAATTGGTCAATATGATTAGCCGCATAAAAAAAATCACATCATTTTCTCTTGCTAGCGCTCTGTTAATGCGACAGAACTGATAATGGTAAGTCTTTTTCTCGATGTTTTAGTTCACTCTAATGGGTCTTCTGCGTTGTTCTTTAACCAATCATCGACAAGTTTATTTATTACATCAGTGATAGACATTCCATTACTTGCACAAGCAGCCTTAAAGCGTTTGTGCTTTTCTTCATCAAAATTAACGTTTACTCGTTTAATTTTTACCTCTTCTGGAGCCGGAGAGCTCACTACATGCTCCAGATCACGATGTTCGCCAAAGGTCATTTTTTTATTGCCACTATGAGCTTTTTCCAATGCCATTTTATCTCTCCCAAAAAACACGAATTGCACAAATGAGCAAATACACAAAAAAGCAAATGAGTAATTACTCAAATAATTTAATTATTTCTTTTGTCAGAATTTCTATTTCACCTTTTGCGGACCCATCATTTAATTCAAATATACTATCACCATCTAATATTGATTTAACGTAGGCTTGACGTTGTGTAATTGCAGTACGGAAGAGTTCAACTCCTGTATCTTTAATACTTTCTTTGAGCACCTTAAGCATTGTTGCTTGCTCTATCTTACGTGTTATAAGAAAACGAGCCTCAACCTTACGACTGTAAGCCTGTGCTTCCAGTACTGTTACGACACTACCCGCAGCAGAAAAATCCAATGGGCTTGGTGTAACAGGAATAATGACAAGATCACTCACCATAACTGCCGCAGATGTGATAACAGATAACGATCCGGCCCCGTCTACAATGACAAAATCATATTCAGCTAAATCCTTTCTGACACCGTATACATCCTTTTCAGAAGCAGCTGTGAACACATCAAAAGCGGCTTTACCTGATTTGCTCCAGTTTGTCAGGCTTAATTGAGGATCAGTATCTACAACCGCGATATTCAGTCCTGAACGAGCCATTGAAGTACTGATGTTAATCACTGCCGTTGTTTTACCTGATCCGCCTTTTGGATTCAGGAAAGAAATAACTTTCATGCGCAATCCTCAAATGTGTTTTTACTCATTTACTTAAATATGTATTAATCATACTCAAAATACCGCCATAAGCAAATAACCATTCACTTATTTGAGTAAATGATTATTTTGATATTTACTCAAATACTCGCTTGAGTAAACGCAAAATTTAGCACATCTAACTGATAAAATTGGAGTTTACGACATTGGGAGGGCTCTGTCGCATTAAGAACAGATCGGTTAACGTACGCGCTTTTGCAGAGTGAGTTGTCAGTGTCTTTAATCCGAAACGCCTTCGAACGTCTACACTATCCTGTCGATATTATCGCGCAGTGTGTCCGGTGGTATCTCGCTTATGCCCTGAGCTTACGAAACCTGGAAGAGATGATGGCTGAGCGTGGAATAACCGTTGATCATTCCACGTTATCTCGCTGGATTCACCGTTTGGTTCTATCATAAGGGCTGTATTCCTCAACAATGTCATAACGCATCTTGCTTTTTATCGGCGTCAGGAAAAGCCAGGTCTAATTTGTCACACACATCATGGATAGAACGGTTTCTCATGAGCCCAATGCCCAGCACTAGCCACACGGCTTGTTCGGCGGGAAATCGACGTTTTCGCACCGTGGCTCGGCCGGTTTCTTTAACCGCTTTAGTCACCCATGCCATCGGAATGTTTTGGCTAAAGGCATCCAGAGATTCGGGGTAATTAAATGCCGCAGTAGCTTGGAGTTCACGAGAAAATGCAGACATAAAAATCGGCCTCAAACAATCAGTTGAGGCCGATTATGACTTATCTTGATTTGCTTAAGCGAGCGGTATTAGGGATAATACTCCCCTTATCCATACAATAAATCAATTAATGACGATACTTAGAAACATTAAATTTAATATCAAATTTATCCATAACAAAAACAAACGTCAGTTCATATTTGTATTTCATATCGCTAGAAATATTTTCATCATGAAATACCTTTAACAATATAAAAGCACAATTCAAAGCAACTAAAACCGGATTCCGAGCAGATACAATAACCTCAAAAATTTGATCGGCCAAAACGGATACTTCATCAGACTCCCAAGATAATGACTTCAAAGAGCTGATTAAATCAAAATAAGTAATAATTTTACCAGTCAACACAAACCCCATACCTTTAAGCAGTGGAAAATAATTTTATTTGTTATAATTACTACTAGTAACTTTAAAAATTCCCCGGTGAAAAAGCCATTTTTAGGTAAACCCTTTCATCACGGTATCTCAAAAAGATATCTGTATGCTTAATAGGATACCTGTAACGTATTCTGTAACAGTGGTAAAAAAGAATCAAGATAAAACCCTAAAAGACATTTATATTTTTTATATATGAACCCACAGCGATTAGTAGAAGCAAGACAAGAAAAAGGCCTCTCTCAACGAGAAGTAGGCGAAGCGCTAGGAATAACTAGCAAGGATAATGCCGCGAGAATAAAGATCAGCCGATATGAGAGAGGTATTCAAACACCCCCCTATGACGTAGCCTGTCGAATTGCCGAGATTCTAAATGTACCAACCTGTTACTTTTATATCGACGATAAAGATTTCGCTAAACAGGTTTTAATTCTGTACAAGAATAATTTTGAAAATGGATTTGAAAACGAACTCATCAATATCCTGAAAACCGAAAACAAAGAATATAAGCAAACCTTAAAAGACTTTAAGGAAAAGCTGAATTCCCTATCCCTCTAAAAAGAACATCACGTTTGCTTTTAGGTCAGGAACGCCACGAAAAGCAAACGTAAAACTTAAGCGTTACGTGAATATTTTCACGTAACCTTCAATGGCGACTAAGATAACAAAAACTTTGCCTACAATAAAAAGGAATCAACCTTGTTCTGAGAAGAATTCGCCATGTACGGGGTATGAGAGCCAACGGAACGAAAACGCACGCTAAGAAGTTAACTTATTGTTTATAAAAAACAAATAAATTATTGTTATTCTAGTTTATGTATTTCCAATACAGGATGAGGTAAGGATAATCATTTGGGAAGGAACTAATGCTGTTAAGGAATCTGATAGATGAGAAAAGGAAAGGCGACAATATGAAGACTTTCCTTTATATGGGAGTATTTGCTCATTGATTATAACTGTTGTATCACTGAACCACAGCCAGCCCTGAATTCGACTTTTGCCAGTGCACCATTAACCAATGATATTTGAGGCGGGATATGACCAATGTCTACGTCATAAAGGACAGGAACTGTAAGGTCACCTAGTACCGCGCGCAAAGCATCAATGTAGGTATGCTTTGAAGCGTCACTGGTATTTGGTCCTGCACTTCTGCCAATGAGAATACCCTGTAAATCAGTAAACCAGCCCTGTAAGCGCAGGCTAAGTAATGCTCTTGTTAATTCGCAGGGATCCATTTCGACATTTTCGAAATAGAGGATAATCCCTTCATCACAATGATTGGCATGAAAAAGTGGAAGATTTCCAAACTGGGTTCCAGCTAAGCGGGAAATAATATCGAGGCATCCACCCAGCAGACGCCCCTGAAAACAGGCATCATAACTGGCTATATTTAATGCCTTCCATTCGGTTTGCTGTGTCAGGTTAAATCCGGCGCAGGTATTAGTTCCCCATTGATTTTCTTCGATTTGAAATGCAACGGAGGCATGCTGTTGAACCGCAGTCCCCCGATCACTCTCAAGAACGGGTTCCGCCGAAGAACCCCCAAAAGTGACGATTCTGAGAGTACGTTACGTTGTAGCGAGGATTTTATAGACCGTAGAACGCGCTATTTTTAATTGTCTCGATATCTCTGTTGCACCGATACCTTGCTTGTGAAGGAGGCGAACTTGAGCTTTGTTTATTGTGGGTTTGCGACCAAATTTAATCCCCTTCGCTTTGGCCTCCAAACGTCCCTCGTTAGTCCGTTCCAGTATTCTTTGGCGTTCTGCCTGGGCCACCGCCGACAAGATGGTGACCACCATCTTACCCATTGTTCCTTCTGTGCTGATCCCATCATCCAGAAATCTGACCGCCACTCCCAGTTTATCGAATTCCTTTATTAGTTGGATCATATCGACCGTATCACGACCAAGACGATCCAGTTTTTTGACTAGGATTACATCGCCCTCTTCAACTTTCAGGCGTAACAGGTTCAGCCCATTTCGGTTTGTATGGCTCCCAGACTCTTTGTCAGTAAATATCCGGTTTGCTTTCACACCTGCCTCTTTTAAGATCTTTAACTGAATATCAAGGGACTGCTGACTGGTTGATACCCGTGCGTAACCAAAAAGTCTCAAGAAAGTGTCTCTCATATCGATTTGTAGACAGTCGATGTCTACTTTTAATATAAAACGATTTAATAGACAGTATAACTGAACGATTTTATGATGTCCGATAAATCATAACATTTCGGACGGTTGCATAATTGTAAAAAATAACCGTCAAACAGTGAGGCTGGTATGCCCGTCGATTTTCTGACCACTGATCAGGAACAGAATTATGGTCGCTATACCACAGAACCCAACGGCGTGCAGCTGGCCCGCTATTTTCATCTTGATGAGCGGGATCTTGCTTTCATTAACCAGCGGCGGGGAAAGCATAACCGGCTGGGGATTGCGCTTCAGCTCACCACCGCTCGTTTCCTTGGCACCTTTTTAGCGGATTTAACCCAGACTCTGCCAGGCGTGCAGCGATTTGTCGCCGTACAACTTAATATCCACCGTCCGGAGCTCCTCTCGCGCTATGCTGAACGGGACACCACACGCAGGGAGCACACCGCGCTGATTAAAGAGTATTACGGCTATCATGAATTTGGCGATTTTCCATGGTCTTTAGGGGTTTCGGGAGCAATGGAACAGTGAACGCCGTTAAGTGGTCAATTTAAATAGCCATTTAATTATAAATCAATAGATTAATTTTCTTCATTGAAAGG
>NZ_NKHQ01000062.1:0-522 GCF_014467265.1 Xenorhabdus sp. TS4
CTGCGTCCCTTAATTAGATAACCGCCTGTAAAAGAGTCGAATACAGCCTAATTTCACCATGGACAAATAGTTTCGTGCGGTTTTTTCGTAACGGGTTGCAATACGCCGATTTCCTTTCAGAAAACCGAAACAGCGTTCGACAACATTGCGGTCACGATAAGCCTGTTCATCAAATTGCGTACGACCATCAGCACGGCCTTTTTCATTGATTTTATAAGGAATAACGCTTTTGATCCTCAATTTACGCAGATAACCGCGGAGCTTTCTACTCGAATACCCTTTGTCTGCCAGCACGGCTTTGCCACGTCGTTTCATGAAACCATTTTTGCGTTGTATACCAATGCCGTCGAGCAAAGGGATGGCGGATTGACTTTCATGAGCTTGCCCAGCGGTCAACATCAGGTTGAGGGGAAAACCCTTTCCGTCGGTTGCCAGGTGGATTTTGGTGCCATAACCACCGCGTGAGCGACCCAGCGCATGATCGTCAGTGATATCGGGATGTTTTTTTTCGCGCCTGCGGCA
>NZ_NKHQ01000063.1:0-1040 GCF_014467265.1 Xenorhabdus sp. TS4
CCACCTTCACGGATTGCGAAACGCAGACCTTCGTCCATGGCGATTGGCGCAATCAGGTTAACTACCATGTTGATGTTGTCACCTGGCATTACCATCTCTACGCCTTCTGGCAGTTCGATAGTACCGGTTACGTCAGTAGTACGGAAGTAGAACTGTGGACGGTAACCTTTGAAGAATGGCGTATGACGGCCACCTTCATCTTTGCTCAGGATATACACTTCAGATTCGAACTGAGTGTGTGGGTGGATAGAACCTGGCTTCGCCAGAACCTGACCACGCTCAACGTCATCACGCTTAGTTCCACGCAGCAGAACACCCACGTTCTCACCCGCACGACCTTCGTCCAGCAGTTTGCGGAACATTTCAACGCCGGTACAAGTGGTTTTAGTGGTTTCTTTGATACCCACGATTTCAACTTCGTCACCGACTTTAACGATACCACGCTCTACACGACCGGTAACTACAGTACCACGGCCGGAGATGGAGAATACGTCTTCGATTGGCAGCAGGAATGGCTTGTCAATGTCACGCTCTGGTTCTGGGATGTAAGAATCCAGTGCTTCTGCCAGTTCGATCACTTTCGCTTCCCACTCTGCATCGCCTTCCAGCGCTTTCAGCGCAGAACCACGGATGATTGGGGTGTCGTCGCCTGGGAAATCGTACTGAGACAGCAGCTCACGTACTTCCATTTCCACCAGTTCCAGCAGCTCTTCATCATCAACCATGTCACATTTGTTCAGGAACACGATGATGTAAGGAACGCCTACCTGACGACCCAGCAGGATGTGCTCACGAGTCTGTGGCATTGGGCCATCAGTTGCCGCAACTACCAGGATCGCGCCGTCCATCTGAGCCGCACCGGTGATCATGTTTTTCACGTAGTCGGCGTGGCCTGGGCAGTCAACGTGTGCGTAGTGACGAGTTGGAGTATCGTACTCTACGTGAGAAGTAGAGATGGTGATACCACGTGCTTTTTCTTCTGGTGCGTTGTCGATCTGGTCGAATGCACGCGCGCTACCACCGTAAGTTTTTGCCAGAAC
>NZ_NKHQ01000064.1:0-687 GCF_014467265.1 Xenorhabdus sp. TS4
AAAACTAAGCGTCAGAAAGCAGGATGGGATAATAGTTACATGCTGAAAGTCCTCACGGTGGGTTTTACGTCAGTATAATTTAGACCCGTTTGCCCTGAGGACGATTATGACTTATCTTGATTTGCTTAAGTGAGCGGTATTAGTACACTACGGTGTCTTGAATGTTCTATTTGAGAGATGTTTTTCAGCTGTTCAATCACTGTCTCGATGAGAAAACGCTGCCTTAACATCAGCCTGTCCCAACGCGATAACGCTTTGGCTTTCATATTATTACGAATATTTGTGACTAAGGTAATCCCTTCTGCGGCAAGCTCATCACACAGTGCCTGTGAAAGATAACCTTTATCGCCATATACATGTCCGGTTACCCCCTTCAATAGTGTCTTAACCGGTTGACGATCATCCGTATTACCGGGCGTCAATTTGACCGCTAAAAGTGCCCCGCAATCATCGATAAGCAAATGAAGTTTAAAACCATAAAACCAGCCAGTACTGGTTTTTCCCCGGCGGGCTACGCCGTCAAAGACCCGGTTTCGGGGAATACGCAGGTTATGGCAGACCGCTATTTTGGTTAAGTCAATAAACGCAAGGCCTGCGGTTTGGCTTTGACGTGATGACAGGAATGTGCACAGGGGAATAAGTGCTCTTTTTTTCAACGTAAGCATACGGGTATAACTGACTACCCCC
>NZ_NKHQ01000065.1:0-642 GCF_014467265.1 Xenorhabdus sp. TS4
TCGTCATGAGATTTTCAGCCAAAGGACAAGGCAACGGATTTGCACTGCGGCAAGAAAAGACGCGCTATTTTTTGCATAGCGAGTGGCTATACCACGCCAGCGCTTAAGATGAAGGAAAGCATTTTCAACCAAATGGCGAAGCCGATAGAGTTCACGATCATATTCTCTGGCGACCTTCCGATTTTTCCGGCTAGGGATCTGGACTTGCATGCCCTGTTGTTTCGCTTTTTCTACTATTGCATTGCTATCATAGCCCCTGTCCGCCAATAGATGCTCTGCATCGAGTCCTTTAATTAAGGCCTCAGCTTGTGAACAATCTGCTGGGGTACCGCTTGTAATAACAATTCTGACCGGCATACCATGCGCATCCACGGCCAAATGTATCTTGGTATTGAGCCCCCTTTTGTGAGCCCCATCTCCTGATTACCCCCTTTAGCGCCTGTCGCATCAGGATGAACCTTAATATGGCTGGCATCAATCATTAACCACTCGAAATCGGGGTCATTAACCAATTGTTCGAGCAGTTTTTCCCATATCCCTTTATCTCTCCAGCGACAAAAACGGCGGTGGGTATTTTTCCAGTCACCATAATCAGTATGTAGGTCTCGCCAAGGCGCACCCGTCCGTAAAATCCAAAACACC
>NZ_NKHQ01000066.1:0-639 GCF_014467265.1 Xenorhabdus sp. TS4
AGTAAAAATCCGCCTTCATAGAAGGCGGCTTTGATTTCGCCCCAGAGGGGCGTTACTAGTTCAGACTCTGAGAGCCTTCACTTCACATCCCTTTTAACGATAATTGATTGTCTTCATGTTCATGTTTTTCCTGATACTTCACATACTTCCTTATCATTTCTTCATTTACACCTACGGTATCCACACAGTACCCTCTCGACCAAAAGTGATTTCCCCATAACTTTTTCTTTCTTAAATAGGGGAATTTATTAAATAATCGAATGGCTGTTCGTCCTTTTAAATGCCCAAGCACCTCAGATACAGATAATTTCGGGGGGATTTTTACCAAAAGATGAACATGATCTATTTGAACATTCAATTCTACAATTTCTATCTCGAGTTGTTCACAGGAAATCCGTATCTGCTTATAAACCTCCCTTCCTACATTATTTTTCAGTATCCTAAATCGGTATTTGGGCGTCCAGACGATATGATATTGACAACACCAAAGTACATGCGATGCTTTCTTGAATCTACTCATGGTTAAATCCTTCTCTGTTATGGGGATAACAGTTCGGATTTTCCCATGAGTAGCCTTACTGGCAGAGCCAATCTGTCGATGACCACCTCCGCAGGAGGTGGCATTCAGTTATGAGTAAA
>NZ_NKHQ01000067.1:0-634 GCF_014467265.1 Xenorhabdus sp. TS4
GCGAAAATAAGGCAGGGATTGAAAACACCCTGATATTCCGCCAGGCCATCGAAAAAACCGATTATCCATTATCACTGATGGCCTATGAACAAGATAATTGTCTCACGGTCAAATTGGGTTATGGGGAAGACTGGTTGACAGATAAACAAGCCCTGCGCTTGCTTCGCCAGCTTGAACGCATCCTGCACGCTGTGGCCTGTGATCCACACCAGCCGCATACTGCCCTCCGGTTCCTCAGTGAGGAAGAGCGCTATACCCTGCTGCACACCTGGAACCAAACCGATGTCCCTTACCCGCAAGATAACACCTTGCCGCAACTGTTTGAAACTCAAACAGAAAAAACACCAAATAGCGTGGCATTGGTGTTTGAAGGGGAAACCCTGACCTATCAACAGTTAAATCAACGGGCAAATCAATTGGCCAGAGTTATCCGCGAACGTTATCAGCAACGTAATGCTGTCCTTCTGCAAGCAGACATGCCCATAGCCCTTTACCTCGACCGTAGTTTGGAAATGGTTATTAGTATCTTAGCGGTACTGAAAGCTGGCGGGGCTTATGTGCCCATTTCCCCTGAATATCCACCGGAGCGGGTGCAGTTTATTCTGCAAGATACCAGAAGCCCGTGTGTACTCAC
>NZ_NKHQ01000068.1:0-619 GCF_014467265.1 Xenorhabdus sp. TS4
GTTGACAGGTGAGTGCATTGAACACCTCCCCCTATTTTCAGGAAGAATATATCATGAGCTATCATGCCACAATGGAGCGTACGACTGTAGTACTAGGCTGCGTCCCTTAATTATATAACCGCCTGTAAAAGAGTCGAATACAGCCTAATTTCACCATGGACAAATAGTTTCGGGCGGTTTTTTCGTAACGGGTTGCAATACGCCGATTTCCTTTCAGAAAACCGAAACAGCGTTCGACAACATTGCGGTCACGATACGCCTGTTCATCAAATTGCGTACGACCATCAGCACGGCCTTTTTCATTGATTTTATACGGAATAACGCTCTTGATCCTCAATTTACGCAGATAACCGCGGAGTTTTCCGCCCGAATAGCCTTTATCTGCCAGCACGGCTTTTCCGCGCCGTTTCATGAAACCATTTTTGCGCTGTATGCCAATGCCGTCGAGCAAAGGGATGGCGGATCTACTTTCATGGGCTTGCCCCGCCGTCAAAAGTAGGTTGAGGGGAAAACCCCGTCTGTCGGTTGCCAGGTGGATTTTGGTGCCATAACCACCGCGTGAGCGACCCAGCGCATGATCGTCAGCGATATCGGGATGTTTTTTTTCGCCCCTGCGGCA
>NZ_NKHQ01000069.1:0-1067 GCF_014467265.1 Xenorhabdus sp. TS4
ACGAAATTACGCCAGTATGTTGGCACTGGCGTTTATCATTGTCTGGCTGCCAATGTGGGGAGAATAAATGATGAACACAAAACGTCAACAGACCCTAGTTCAACAGCCATTTTGGTTAATATTAATTAATCACACTTCATCACTAGCATATTGCTTACAACATCAGTATTTACCAGAAAACAAACCCTTTTCTTGTTTTTCTAGCTTCATTACTGAAGTATTATCTCTTAATGCGACAAATCTCCAAAGTGGAACACTAAATGTTTCTCGCTATAATACAGGGTGGAAAAAACTACTTGCTATCTTAGCAATTAATCACTGTTATCTTCCCCATAATATCAATGATCAACGTATCCAACAGGTACTCACAACGATTTACTCTACAAACGAACTTCCTGCTCAACAAGATTTTCTATTAAAAGCTATTTATCTATCTAAAAGCCGCTTATCACATCTTTTTACAGATATGACCGGCAGTAGTTTAAAAAGTTATTTGCTCTTTCAGCGTTTGATGCGTGCCCTTTGGCTGATTGCTCAAGGCAATCGTATCACTGATGCCGCACTCCAATGTGGGTTTGACTCCCCTTCTCATTTATCTGCCACATGTCGGAAATTAATGGGAATAAAACCAAGTTTTGCTAAACATGTCAGCCAATTTTTGAAAGTTCCAGAGGAATAAATCTACTACATTGTTATTTACTCAACTAGTAGGAGAATAATGATGGATAGATATTTAGTAGAAACACATTTGTTAGATTTTGAGGCTGAGAACATTCAGCAATTAATTCAATCACGCCATTGGCGAACACTACCTGAGAGTGAGAGAGTCAAGTCTGTTTATAATTTCGTCCGTGATGAAATTAAATTTGGTTTTAATGAAGATGACTCATTAACTGCATCATCAATCTTACAGTCTGGTTATGGCCAATGTAATACAAAATCTAACGCGATGCTCGACTTTAACATCTTATAACGTTGGCTTGTTGAAGCCAGTCGCGTTGACTTTTACCTTGTTTAAAATTGGCAAAAATACCCAACGTGTGAGAAAGAAGTTTTCTAGCAATTCG
>NZ_NKHQ01000007.1:0-33150 GCF_014467265.1 Xenorhabdus sp. TS4
TATTCCAAATCAGAGGAGATGCACGATAAAGTGATAGGGACTTTCATCGAACGGGAATACTATTCTTTATAGGACAATCTAACCATTGGAGTCACGACCTAGGCGCTGACATATTCATTGAAGCGATATGTCGGACCAGCCATCAATGATCTATAAGTAATGTCCCCATTACCAACTGATAACTGTCGATTATGAGGATGATAGTAGTTAATTTCTAGCTTGGTTTGTGTGACCGAGCTGATAAAGCCCCAATTATCATTAATCTCATAACGGTATTTCAGGTTGAGACCTCTTGGATCCTTATCCAGATCCTTCATATTTGGTTCACTTCCCTCAATTTGTGCCTTTATATCGGTTTGGGCGTAGCCTAATGAAATGGTGTGTTTACCACTTGCATGCGCTGTCAATGAAGAAATAGATAACCCAGCAACGATCGCTGAAGTCAATAGAGCTTTTTTCATTATAAGTATCTCTTTGTTGTATAAATCGCATAGAAATATACTTAAATTTCGAAAAAATACAACGTAAAATATAACCCATAAAAATAATTCATATAAAATAATCACAATTTATTATTATCTTTTACACCGCATGTTATGATGATATTTTTATAATATTGCTGACTGAATTTTACGAATTGAGACACAAATAATCCCCAATTGATGGTATATTTACTTTTAATTTTCCATATGGCAAAGCCAGACTCTTTTTGAATATAAAATTCGCTTTAATTTCTTAAATTATCTCTAAAATAGGTGTTTTTCCTAATCCATTCACACACCAAAAGAAACTTAACTCCGTCACACATAATAATAAATTATAAGATAGATGTATTAAATAATGATTGAATTAAAAACAAAACATTAGAAAAAAAGTTTGATTGCTATCATTTGGTTTGAAATAATGTGCTCCGCAAACGCAGGACTGACATTAACTGTAATACGGTAAAAAAACATTTATCATTATACGCAATATCACTATTTTCAAAAAAAATACCACTGTCAGATCCAACATATCATCCTCCAACAACGCCCAAATATTAAATTAAAATAGACGTCAAATTAATTATTACACCCAACCTAAGAATAAAAAATTAATTAATAAATTTTAATTAATAATCCTTTGTAGCTGTTACTGAAGAATGAGTACTGATATGCAAAACTTACCTCACGTCAAAGCACTGTGTGCTATCACACATCCTTACCGTGCTTGTACCGAATATGATGCACTATTTAATAACGCCATGTGTGAACTGACGCTATATCACTGCGCACATACCCCTGGTTACAAGCAATGGCTGTCAGATCATGGCTTGGATAAACAAGCACTAATGGCACTGGATGATTGGTCAAATCTGCCTTTGCTATTTGCCAATTATTTCAAACGTAACCTAATACTCAGCGATAGTGCACACGATGCGCTGGAACTGACTTCCTCTGGAACCACCGGACAAAAAAGCCGTATGCGCTATGATGCTGTAAGTATTGCGGCTGCCCAGCATATGGTGGACTGTATTTTTGACTATTATGGCTGGAATACTCCTAATCAACTCTGTAACTACCTGCTGCTTAGCTACGAACCCGCTGGTGCCGTCACACTGGGTACAGCCTACACCGATCAATTCCTGTGTAAATATGCTCCGGTAAATCGGGCTTATTATGCTTTGCGCCATAACGGACAAGGTAATGAATTCGATCCTTTCGGTACTATTACAGCACTCCAGCAATTCGCTCAGGAAGGATTGCCAGTTCGGATTTTCGGTTTTCCTGCCTTTTTGTGGTTCACCCTGCAAAGGATGGAGAAGATGGGGCTGCCAGCACTAGAATTACATCCTGAATCGCTGGTTTTCCTCGGTGGGGGCTGGAAAACACATGCCGATCAATCCATTCCTAAAAAAGAACTGTACCAACGGATAACCGAGCAATTGGGTATCCCAGATATTCGCTGCCGCGATGGTTATGGTTCCGTTGAACACCCAGTCCCTTATGTTGAATGTTCTCACCATAATTTTCATGTTCCGGTCTATGCCCGTGCTTATGTACGCCACACCCAAAATTTAACCTGCCAACCCTATGGGGAACCAGGATTTCTGCATCTTACATCACCTTATATCACTTCCTGCCCAGCCCATAGCATCGTTACAAGTGATCTGGCTGTACTGCATTACGGTGAAAGCTGTGGTTGTGAACTTGAAACAGATTGGTTTGAACTGCTTGGCCGCGCTGGCACTAGCAAAAGCCGTAGTTGTGCGATTGCCGCTTCAGAATTGATTAAGAGATATTGATATGTCTTCCGTAAATACCGTTTCCGTAAAAATGATGAATAATCCGATGTCTTCAGAGCAATTGGCAGGGCAAGAAATCGCGAAATTGCATGAGTGTTTACCTGATCTGTTGGCACACCCCCATACTTCTGAGCAGGTACTTGATTGCGCACAACGCTTTGCCGAATATCTTGCCAATCTGGGTGAACACCCATTGTTTGATGCCCAAACCCGAGAATCACTTAGCGCTTTTTGCCAACGTGAAGCCCTGGAAGCCAAACTGGAGCGGGAACTTGGGCAAAACCCTTTTTCACTGCGTCGATTCGATTATAACCAGAACCGATACGAGACCTGGAAGCCATTAGGCTTGGTCGTCCATATTACACCTTCCAATGCTGAACTTCTGCCCTTTATGGCCGTAATAGAGAGTTTGCTGGTGGGTAATATTAACTGGTTACGTCCAAGCAGCAGCGATAACGGGTTTAGTGCACAACTGCTGGCAGAATTTTTGGCTCATGATATTTCAGGTGATTTAGCTGCTCGGGTAGCAGTCTTACCGTTGCCAGTGACACAATTGACTGAGCTGTTCAGCCAGGCTGATGCGGTTTCTGCTTGGGGAAACGATTCTTCCCTGACATCCATTCGTGCTCAACTCCCCGCAGGTTGCCGCTGGATAGATTGGGGGCACCGTATCAGTATTGCCTGGTTAAGCCCTGATGCCGCCGATGATACCCAATTGGATGCATTAGCTGATGACATCTGTCGTTATGACCAACAAGCCTGTTCCAGCCCACAATGTTTGCTGGTCGATAGCGATGATCCTGAAGTTTTACAACATATTGGACAACGCATGGCAGCCGCGCTGCAACGCCGTACCGGACTACATCCAGCCCTGACCCCTGATATTCAGGAATCCGCTGAAATTACGACTCAAACGGCTTTCCAACAACTCGATTTTGCGTTTACACAGGTACGCGGTGAAATATGGCAAGCCGACGACTGGCGAGTGATATGGCGACACGAAGAAGAATTAGCAGCGTCTCCTTTGTTCCGTACATTGCAGATACGCCCTGCTCCACGTCAGCATCTGTGCGCTATTTTGCTGCCCTGGCGTAACTATCTGCAAAGCTGTGCGTTGATTACCCACCAAGAGCATATTACCGAAATAAGTCATGCCCTGTTTGCTGCAGGTGTCAACCGTATCACGCCGGCGGGACAGATGCATGACGGCTATCATGGTGAACCACACGATGGAGTCTACGCACTATCACGCCTTACCAAGCGAGTATCTGTCAGCCTTGCGCCTGATTTAATGGCAGGTTGCGCCCATCTTGATGTACCTCCACCACGTCCAAGCGGATTAGAAAATCTGCCAGTCATGAATAAGGCAGATTTTCAGGCGCTGGTTCCTAATGATAAGGCTCGTCTGTTTTTTCGCAGTGGCGGTAGTAGTGGTACGCCTAAGCTGGCGGCTTATAGCTACCATGATTACCACAGGCAGATGCTGGCCGCAGCCGATGGCGTATTCGCCTCAGGGCTTGAACCTGCAACCGATCGCGTCATGAACCTGTTGTATGGCGGGAAGTTGTACGGTGGCATGATGAGCTTCTTCACCATTCTGGATAAATTGGGAGTGACACAATATCCAATGGGTGGCCCTACTGATAATGACTTTAGGGAAATCGCTGATTTTATCGTACATCAACGCATTAATACGCTGGTAGGTATGCCAAGCACGATGCATCGGCTATTTCTAAATGAAGAAACCAAACTACGTCAATATGGCGGCATTCGTAAGCTATTACTGGGTGGCGAACACCTCAATATAAACCAGCGAAATTTCCTGACCAATTTTGGCGTTACCCTGATACGTTCAACAATTTACGGTTCAGTCGACGCTGGGCCAATGGGTCATGCGTGCGCAGCCGGCGAGGATGGTATTTTCCATTTAATGGCTGATACTCAATGGCTGGAAATTCTCAATATAGAGAATGATCAACCCGTGGCAAAGGGTGAAACGGGTCGTCTGGTATTCACTTCCCGCCACCGTGAGGCACAACCCGTCCAACGCTACGATTTAGGGGATCTCGGTTGCTGGATTAATCAACCTTGTTCTTGTGGTCTGACTTCACCACGTTTCCGACTTAAAGAGCGCCATGGTTCCCTGTTACGGGTAGGCAGTATTTTTTTCAATCTGGCTAATTTGTCTGAACAATTGGCATTACCCGTGCAATGGGTAATCGACCATAACAGTGATGGTATCGATAGCATTCAGCTATTGGTTGATCATGCCGATCTCCTCACTGTGCGCCAAAACTTATTGAAAGACCCCAAAATTGCCGAAGTTGTTGAAGGAAACCTGCTGAACTTAGACGTTATTTCCACTTCAAGTGCAGAGTTTCACCGCAATGAACATAGTGGAAAAACACCATTATTCATCGACTTGCGTAAATATTAATTGAGTAAAATTAAGATGATGACCAAAACGACATTGACTGATTTGCTCCATCATGCACGCGAGCATTCAGCTTATTACCGAGAACTCTATAAATCCATTCCCAATAATTGGGTTTTGGAAGATTTACCACTCGTGGAACCCAGTCATTACTGGGCACATTCAACTAATTTACCAACATGGCCGGTGCTGACTGCACCACTGGAAGGCGGTCATGTGTTTAAAACAGGTGGCTCAACCAGCGATGGACGGTTGTCGGTTTTCAGTCAGCAAGAGTGGAAAGCATTTATTAATTCCTTTGGCCAAGGCATTGCCCGCCAATTAAAAACCGGGGATCGGGTGGCTAACCTGTTTTTTGCTGGCGATCTTTATACCAGCTTTATATTTATCCACGGCGCATTATCGAATGCACCAATCCCTATATTGGAATTTCCTTTCACCTGTAAGGTGGAAGATGAATTGCTGATTAACAATATCCGCCTTCACAATATCAATGTTCTGGCAGGTGTACCTGTGCAGTTAATCCGCCTGGCTCACTATTTGAAAGAAATGGGGCAAACATTACCGATGGTGGAGACCATTCTCTATGGTGGAGAAAGTTTGTTTGATCCACAGGTCGCTATCATACAACAAGTTTTTCCTCACGCCCGTTTAGGTTCAATCGGTTGTGCCAGTGTTGATGCCGGTTTGATTGGCTTTGCTGATCCCGACTGCAAACAGGGAGAGCATCGCGTATTTTCTGACGACACGATTATCGAAATCGTCGATGAAATAACTCATCGGCCCATTACTGTGCCAGGGAAACGTGGTTTATTAGTTGTCACTAACCTGCAACGACAACTTATGCCTGTGATCCGCTATCCTACTGGTGATATGGCTTGCTGGTGCGAGCCAGAACAACCAGGCCGTAAATTCGCTCTGCAAGGACGTGCTAATCAAGGTTATCGTGTACGATTTGGCACTCTGTCATTATTCCCTGACGATTTAGCGACACAACTATCACAACAAACAGAGCTTTTGGCCTGGCAATTGGAGCTAAGTCAGAAGGCAGGGCAAGATCAGCTCCGATTGTTGGTAGCAAGCCTGCAACCTGTAGATATCGACAGAATACGCCATCGGGTTATGGCCGCCTTTCCGGGTCTGGAAGAGGCTTGCATACATCAAAATATACTGGAGATCGTGCAAACTAATATCGATAGCATGTCTACGCACCCACGATCAGGAAAATTGCAGCGAGTTGTGGATCTACGTCGTTATAACTAAGGTTGAATCGATGACTATCTTCCAATCCGCCATTCAGATCCGCAGCTATCAGCCAGGGGATGATAAAAAGATCAGCCAACTATTCCGTGAGGTTTACGGTGATTCATATGTCTATCCTGATATCTATCTACCAAAGCTTATCAATGAGCACCAAACTACAGGGCAATGGTACTCCGCCTTGGCATTCCACCAAGGTTTGCTTATTGGTCATGCTTCTCTGGTTAAAGATACGGTACAGAAAAGTCAGGCAGAGTTGGCGCTGATTGCTGTGTATCCTGATTTTCAAGGTTATGGTGTGGCTAAGTCTCTGGGCAGTTATTTATGCGGCTATGCGAAAGAGCAAGGTTATAATTTATTGACGATGAAACAGGTATGCTCACACCCTAAAAGCCAGTACATCGCCCAAAATTTGGGTTTCTATTCTACGGCGCTGATGCTGGATTATGTTGATTCGCCATTTGGTTTGCCAGAACCCGAAAGTATTGTGCAGGGCATTTTGCCATTTAAATCATTGCCATTACCTAAACTGAACTGGCCCCAACCTTGGCAAGGCTGGGTCGCCCAAGTCAGTCAATATGTTGGTGAATCACCCCTAAATGCACCATTAATGTATCGGCGTTCCATGATCTCTGAGCCATTTAGCATTAAAAAATCCGGTCGACGTTTGGAAATCACACTATACGAGGTTCATGCTGACTTTTTATCGGAGATCATCGATCTTCCTTCTGGACAGTTAATCTATTTGAAACTGCCTGCATGTGAAGAAGCTCTGGGGTTATGCTCATTGCTGAAAAAAGGCGGATTTCGATTCGCCGGGCTTTGCCCGGACACGCATGATGGGTGGTTTTTACTGTGGCTACGAGGCTACCAATTAACACCCTATCAATTTCATGATATGGGCACTCAACATCTCTATCAGATGGAATTGGGGGTGAGCTGACATCACAACTAACATCACAACACGAATCTTAAGCAATACCTCAAATTTGCTTAAAAAAACACTTTACAAATGATATTGAGAACGATTATCATTCTTAGCACTTTCAGTGCACCACCTTCAGGGTCCATGTGAAAGTACGACATTGCTCACATTGCTTCCAGTGTTTACTTTATAGGCCAACTTTATGTTGGCTTTTTTTTTACCCTGATATTGTCTTATTTTTATTCAAAAATTTTGAATATTTAGATTAAATTTCCCGTCTTTTCTATTTCACTCCTTCAACTAGACTACAAAAAAAATTTGAGGGATTTTGCAATGATCTACTTACGCCAAGCTTCAGAACGGGGTCATGCCAATCACGGCTGGCTGGACAGTTGGCATACTTTTTCATTCGCCAACTATTATGATGCAAATTTCATGGGATTTTCTGCTCTCAGGGTTATTAACGAGGATGTGATTGATGCTGGACAGGGATTCGGCATGCATCCTCACAATGATATGGAAATATTGACTTATGTGCTGTCTGGAACGGTGGAGCATCAAGACAGTATGGAGAACAAAGGGAGAGTGTCTGCGGGAGAATTCCAGATTATGAGTGCAGGAACGGGTATCCGTCACTCAGAATATAACCCACAGCATGATAGCCAACTGCATCTTTACCAGATCTGGATCATACCGGAAAAAACAGGACTCACTCCTCGTTATGAACAACACCACTTTGATACGACCGAAAGTCGCCAATTAATTCTTTCTCCTGATGCCCGTGCTGGTTCCCTAAAAGTTTTTCAGGATATGACATTATGGCGTTGGGCATTAAGAAATGGTGAAAATGGTGAATATGACATGGAAAAAGCACGCAACATCTGGATTCAGGTTGTTCGTGGTGAAGTAATGATCAATGGAATTCGGGCTACCACCAGCGATGGTGTTGCTATTTGGGATGAGTCCCAACTTCGGCTAACTGCAAATCAAGAAAGTGAAATCCTACTGTTTGATTTACCATCCAACTGATGTTGAGTACCGAAAAAGAACTCTACCCAACCGAATAGAGTTCTTTCATTGAAAACTTAAATTACATTACAGCTTAGGGCCAACTTTCACCAATGCAGCACCCGCAGCGGTGTCAGTATATTTATCAAAGTTATTGATAAAACGTTGGGCCAGATCTTTTGCCTTCACATCCCATTCAGATTTATCGGCATAGGTATTGCGTGGGTCCAAAATGTTGGTATCTACGCCCGGCAATGTCGTTGGTACGGCCAGATCAAAAATCGGCAGTTGAATGGTATCCGCCTCTTCAATGTCACCATTAAGAATCGCATCAATAATCGCACGGGTATCTTTGATGGAAATACGTTTACCCGTGCCATTCCAACCTGTATTGACCAGATAGGCTTTCGCACCCGATAATTGCATACGTTTAACCAGGACTTCCGCATATTGCGTCGGATGCAGTGACAGGAATGCCGCCCCAAAGCAAGCAGAGAAAGTTGGTGTAGGTTCCGTCACACCACGTTCAGTTCCTGCCAATTTTGCCGTGAAGCCAGACAGGAAATGATATTGGGTTTGTTCTGGAGTTAAGCGGGAAACCGGAGGCAGTACACCGAAAGCATCTGCGGTCAGGAAAATAACCTTGGTCGCATGCCCTGCTTTTGAGATCGGTTTAACGATATTTTCAATATGGTAAATCGGATAAGAAGCACGGGTATTTTCTGTTTTAGAACCATCATTGAAATCAACCGTACCATCCGCCAGTACAGTGACGTTTTCCAACAGGGCATCACGGCGAATGGCGTGATAGATATCCGGCTCAGCCTCTTTGGACAAATTGATAGTTTTCGCGTAGCAACCACCTTCAAAGTTAAACACGCCATCATCGTCCCAGCCATGTTCATCATCACCGATTAACTTACGTTTCGGATCAGTGGAAAGTGTGGTTTTCCCTGTTCCAGAAAGACCGAAGAAAATAGCGACATCTCCCGCTTCACCCACGTTGGCGGAACAGTGCATAGAGGCAATACCTTTTAGTGGTAACAGGTAGTTCATCATCGAGAACATCCCTTTTTTCATTTCACCACCGTACCAAGTACCACCGATTAACTGCATACGCTCTGTCAGGTTAAAAGCAACAAAGTTTTCAGAATTCAGCCCCTGCTCTTTCCATTGAGGGTTGGTGCATTTAGCTCCGTTCATCACAATAAAATCAGGTGTGAAGCCAACTAATTCTTCGTCTGACGGGCGGATAAACATATTTTTCACAAAATGTGCCTGCCACGCCACTTCAGTAATAAAACGCACTTTCAAACGCGTATCCGCATTGGCTCCGCAAAAAGCATCAACCACAAACAAACGTTTGCCTGAAAGCTGCTGAGTAACCAAACCTTTTAGATGAGACCAGGTTTCCTGACTGAGCGGTTTATTGTCGTTCTTTCCTTTGCCCTGATCAGCCCACCATACGGTGTCGCGGGTAATATCATCGCGGACAATATATTTATCTTTCGGAGAGCGCCCCGTGAAAATACCTGTATCTACCGCGACAGCACCAAGGTTAGTCAATGTGCCGCGCTCATACCCTTTTAACGAGGGTTGAGTTTCTTCAGAGAATAACAGTTCATAACTTGGGTTATAAACAATTTCACTAACACCGTGAATACCATAAACCGCAAGTTCCTGCTCAGTAATGCCTGTAACGCTCATTTGTTGCTCCTGGTCGGTTATACTTTATCTCTGTGGGGGATAATAAATAATTATGACTAATTAACAGCGATTGTTATCAAAAAATTGAAATCACATTACTTTTTTTAAGTTTATATGAGACACAGGGCACGGAATGGCAGAATTATTCGTATAAAAAAGGGCGTGTATAACGCCCTATAAGAGTTCATTGCTAATCAGTGCAACCGCTCTTTTTTGCAGCCTTTATTTCGTTGATATCTTTCTCGTCGAAAACATAGTGCATGCCACAAAATTCACATTGCATGTCGATTTTGCCATCGTTGTGCAAAATTTCCTGAAGATCAGCTTCTGATAACGTCACCAGCGTATCAGCACAACGTTGCTGGGAGCAGGTGCAACGGAATTCCACTTGCTGAGGTTCATATAGCGTGACATCTTCTTCATGATAAAGGCGATGCAAAATCTCTTTCGCATCCAGCGTAAACAGCTCTTCTCCCTTAATGGTTGCAGTCAGTTGCACCAAATGGTCAAGCATATCTTCGCTGCCTTCTTGTGCCCCAGGCAAGATTTGCAATAACATGCCACCTGCTGCTATTTTTCCATCCTGCATACCAGTACGGATAAACAGGCGAGTTGGCAACTGCTCTGACTGTTTGAAGTACGCATCCAGACACTCTGCCAATGTATTGCCTTCCAGTGCCACAACGCCTTGATAACGCTCACCTTCTGTTGGTGTCACAGTGATGACCATATAACCATTACCGACCATATCACGCAGGCTACTTGCGGCATTCACTTCACCATCAATACGGGCCGTACCACGCATCTGTTGCAGGTTGTTACCATTAATTACCGCCAGTTTGACCGGCCCATCCCCCTGTATCTGTACCGTGATATCGCCATTGAATTTTAAGGTGGCTGTCAACAGGCTGGTTGCGACCAACAATTCACCCAATAGCTGCTGTACCGGTTGGGGGAAATGATGATTCTCAAGCATCCGTTGGTAAGTTTCACTAACGGAAACAAGTTCCCCTCTGACAGAATGGCTTTCAAATAAAAAGCGGTGTAATTGGTCATACTTGGTCATAAATCTCTCTCATTTCACTGAGACGGTTGTACTCTTCGTCTTTCAAGTTGCCTATTTTTATTGGATACAGCTTAAAATCGATTAAGTATCTCCCGACTCATTTAATTTTGCGTTCTTGAATTTTATCAGTGTACGCCGTTCTTTTTTGTCTGGACGGCGATCGGGATGTGGCATCGTGAGTGCATTCATTTTACGAGCCAATGCCATTTTTTCCCTATTGATAATACTTTTTGCCGTTTCCTGATAAAGCTGCTGGGCTTCGGTAGCACTCCGTCTGTGACTGCACAATGCCAAGACGATCACCGTTTTTTCATCATTTCCCTGACGCAGTTTAATCTCTGCATTCAATTCAACCAACTTACTCGGCTTACTCCGTTGCCCATTATAATGAACTTTTCCCCCTTCAATCATTTCACGCGCAATGGAACGGGTTTTATAAAAACGACCAGCCCACAGCCATTTATCAAGGCGAACAGCCTGATCAGTGTCTGAATTCTGCATGGATATTTCTCTTATTAAAACAGCTATCGTAGTACTGGGTGATATGTTGGAGACGCCGCCGGTTTTTCTGCTTTTTCTTGATAATCAATATGACGTTGATGATCAACGTTACCAACAAGATCATCAGTAGCAAACAACCTCCCAGATAACGAATAATCGACGTGGAATCCGGTTCACGGTGCAACACGATATGACGAGTCCCGTTGGGATCTTCTGACAATTTTGTCACAATTCCCTCCGTTTCAAATGGTGTCTTCATCAACAGCTCTAAAAGCCCCTGTAATTCCCGCCATCGATCTAAAGCTGAGTGTTCGTATATGTATTGTGTCCGCATCGGGTATTCAACTAAGGTTTTCCCCTCATCACTCAGCAATAAAACGCCTCCCGGAGATGGACTGTTTATAAGAATGACCATTTTATCGATCTCCCGATAGATAAATGATGCGGTAGTGGAATCAACCAGTTTTTCCAACGCATCGGCACTGATAGAACGCAACAATACCTTAGTTCCGTCCAGCTTGCCGCTTTCAGCGGCTTTTAACAGTTTGTCCCAACTTTTGGCATTTCCCAAATTGACCAATGCATTTTTCAAACGGCCACAATCAGCATCGTTCTGGCACAACTTTTGTGTTTTCAAAATGATTTGTGAAAAATTGTCCAGCATGGTCATGCCAGATTTGGCAATGGCTGCGTTCAGGCTAGGATTACTTTTACGTTCAACTGGATGTAATTGCTCACCAACCGCTGTAATCAGTGCTGAAGCACTTTCGACAACTTCAGATTCCAGCATAGGTAATGGAATTTCACTATTCCAATAGATACCCACACAATCAAATGGTGCGAATATTGTAATATTCGCTTTGGGCATGATATTGGGGGGAACATAGCACATCCCAACACCTTTGACCTTTAATACATCCCCTTCCTTCAACGGCATATTTTGTAGCTCATGGAAGCTGGTAATGACCTTGGTATTACTGCCATATAACCAGGCAAAACTAAGCCGCATGGATAAGTTCACCGGTTGATAAAAGTAAAGCAACAGCATGACAAATACAGAGAAAGCCACCAACATCACATTCTTTCTACTACGCTGATAAGGATAGTGCTTCTCTTCTTCATGCAAAGAGAGATAGCACCCCTGCCGCACAACATCGCAGTTGGTGTAAATATCAATATCGGTATTCTGATCAAGATCATGGGAAATATAAGGCTCCCAATGTACGGGATAAACCAGATCAATACCGCCCAGAGAGATATTCTTTCTTTGCTCCGGCTCAAACTCGCTAAATATTCCCCATCGTTTCGGAATGCCATTGAAACAATGGATATTGGCTAATTTTCGACTAGAGGGCAATCGAAAATGTGACCAAAAACCGCCTAGAATAAACAAAAACGCCACCAGCATTAACCACGGCAACATCGGAATGGGCACAAAAAGAGCCACAAACCACAGTGATAAACCAACACACATCAGGACGCTTCCCTGAATGCCCGTTGATTTCCGCAAACGATATTCTTCTAATGTCTCCTTGCGGATATGCAGTAATTTAGCACTCGAATTACCATTTTTTTGAATGGAGGCATGTTCGGTTTTTACCGTTACTCTCGTGATGAACAGATCTTGCTGATAATCTTGCAAAAAGTGACCATTAACCGCGATGACAAGCGGTATTGATGAGGTTCGAACAATATCAATCGTATTCCGCTGTTTGATAAATGGCTCAAACAACACAGGCAAATGTATTTCTGTTTCACCAAGATAGTAGCGCCAATGGTGCTCCCCATCCGTTGCAGCAGAAAAACGGCTAATAGGATGCGTGATGGTATAAACATCATCATGTTTAACAGGGAGTACCGGATAATCAGCCCTGTGTCTACTATTCGGTTTCATCAGAAGACGGGCGTTTCGCAAGTAAGATTCTATGGCTTGGTATTCATCAGTATCCAGTTTACGGCTGGCAGTCTTAGCCATTGACTGTAGATAACACGCGTTACCAAGCCGCCTCCATCTGAAAATCAGAAAGGAAGCCATTATAATCAGGCTAATGATAAAAATAGCCAATATAATGACCAATGAGTTCATTTTTTCCCCATGCTCATAACAGCAGTACAGAGATCAGCAGAATAACAATCTCATGAAACACCCAAAATCAGGCTATTCCTATTCTTGTCTTCTATTTTTAATTTTATTTACAAAAGGTTATATAATTTTTCTCATACCTTTCCATAAATTAACGTCTTTTTTGCAAGAGTGAGTAAGATAGCAACAAAAATACATTCAAGCGATAATCGCTATCATTTACTAACATAATCCGCCATATTAAAGCAAAGCTTGAATGCGTAACCATTTCATCACAACACTTAAAAAATACAGTAATATTTAAGTTATTTGGCGCATTATTATTTTCAATTATCCGGTATATGACAACCATCAGGGGCAAGCATGATTGATCTAAAAAAACCTAAGATACTGAATATAAATGACGTTGCCCACTCACGCTTATTCAATATTCAATCTGTTGATCTTGAATTCAGTAATGGTGTAAAACGAGTTTATGAACGAATGAAACCGGCAAATCGTGAAGCAGTTCTAATTATTCCAGTTATCGGGGATGAATTAGTTCTGATTCACGAATATGCCGTTGGTATCGAACAATATGAATTAGGTTTTCCAAAAGGTGCCATTGATGCTGGCGAGAGTATTTTTGAAGCTGCCAATCGTGAATTGAAGGAAGAAATTGGTTTCGGCGCAGGAAAATTGGAACTGTTGACGAAATTGACGATGGCACCGTCCTATTTTTCCAGCAAGATGAATATCATGATTGCTCATGATCTTTATCCAGAATGTCTGAAAGGAGATGAACCCGAACCACTAGTGCAGAAACGCTGGCCAATCTCTGACATGATGTCACTATTGGAGCATCCCGATTTCAACGAAGCCAGAAATGTCAGCGCCCTATTTTTTGCTCAACGATACCTGCAAGCAAAAAAATAATGGGAAACATTAATTAATGCATTCCTTAAAAACGGGTATGCAATTGATATCCCAATACCAATTTTATACTCGTTTTAGGTGAAATACGGAGATAAAAAATAAACACCTAAATAGAGTAAGGTTTAATTTGATACATGTAATAATTTTAATGATATTTATGAAAAATAACTCAGTTTATTAAAAATAATAAATACACAAATTAACTACACCTTCAAAATTAATTCGCATCATCATAATCATCTTCCCCAGTAAATAACAAAAGGCCCCGCCAGTTCCCTGACAAAGCCTTTTTATTTCCGTTATTTTGATTGCAGGAAGATCAATCAGAATAGTTCACGACTTTCACCATTCTCAGTGACTGTTGTACCCACATCTGGTACGGCATATTCCGTCGGCTGAGTGCCATCAATGAAATACTCTTTACGGGTATTGCTACCACCATTAGATAACTTACCTGTAGCCCGATCAATCGTGACAGAAACAATGCCGGCAGGGGGTTCCATAACTTTCTCAGGAACACCTGCCAACGCAGTTTTCATAAAATCATCCCAAATTGGTTGAGCTGTTTTCGCGCCACCTTCCCCTTTTAATGCCGGAGTACGCCCCAAACTTCTGCTATGTTCATCGAAACCAATCCAAGCTGTTGCCACCATATCTGGGCCATAACCGGAGAACCACGCATCTTTTGAGCTGTTGGTCGTCCCAGTTTTGCCACCAATATCACGGCGCTTCAAATCACGGGCAGCCCGCCAGCCCGTTCCCATCCAACCCGGCTCACCAAAGATATTGGTATTCAAGGCATCATGAATAAGGAACGCCAACGGTGTACTAATAACGTGAGGAGCATACTGTTGATCATCCACATTAACATTTCCCGATACGCTCTCTAACTCCGGTTGAGGCGGTAAAGCTGGATTTTGCGGAACATCAGAATGAGCCACGTTCTCAATGGAGTCTTCAGACAATTCAATGGAACGAGCTGTTTCACCATAAATCACCGGAATGTTTTCACATTGTGGACAAGCAATTTTAGGTTTCGCTTCAAACAGTACCTTCCCCTCATCATTTTCAATTTTGCTGATGAAGTAAGGATCAACCAGGTAACCACCATTTGCCATCACGGCATAACCGCGTACTAACTGTAGCGGGGTAAATGAAGGGGAACCCAGTGCTAAAGATTCTGTACGTACAACATTTTCACCCGGTAAACCGAAACGCTTCAGGTAATCAGCAGCGTAATCAACCCCCATTGCACGCATGGCACGAACCATCACTACGTTCTTGGATTGCCCTAACCCCTGACGCAAGCGAATTGGCCCATCGTAAGTCGGTGGTGAGTTTTTCGGACGCCAATCCGTCCCGGCTCCGGCATCCCAACGGCTGATTGGCGCATCATTCAGCAATGAAGCCAACGTCAGCCCTTTGTCCATTGCAGCGGTATACAGGAATGGCTTGATATTGGAACCGACCTGACGCAACGATTGTGTCACACGGTTAAATTTACTCAATTCAAAATCAAACCCACCGACCAACGCTTCTATCGCACCATTCATCGGATTGATGGAGACCAACGCCGCATTAACGTCGGGAAGTTGAGCCAACCACCACATATCATTGACTTTTCTGATCCAAATTTGTTCGCCTGCTCGAATGACTTCATTGACACTATGTGGTACAGCGCCTTGTAAGCTGTCAGTTTTAAATGGACGTGCCCAGCGCACGCCTGCCATTGTCAACTCAACTTTGTTGCCATCCACCAGCATAACTTGTGCCTGGTGAGTGCTGGAGCTCGTCACAATGGCCGGCACCAGAGGGCCATATTTGGGCAAGGTTTTCAGCTTATCGATAATCTGCGTTTGACTCCATACCGGCTGATTGGCTTTCCATAACACTTCCTGGGGGCCGCGGTAACCGTGACGGACATCATAATCAATCACATTGGAACGCACCGCGTTTACAGCCGCTAACTGAGATTTGCGCGTGATAGTGGTATAGACCTTATAACCATCTGTATAGGCATTTTCACCATAACGATTGATCATTTCCTGGCGAGCCATTTCAGTCAGATAAGGCGCAGAAAAAATAATTTGTGGAGCGTGATAACGGGCAACCAATTTTTCTTCTCTGGCTTCATCATACTGACGCCGAGTGATATATCCCTCTTCCAGCATTCTTCCCAGTACCACATTGCGGCGGCTGATCGCCCGATCATAAGAATAAAGTGGGTTAAACGTTGAAGGCGCTTTCGGCAAACCGGCAATCATCGCCATTTCACCCAATGTCAACTCGTTGACGCTCTTGCCAAAATAGACATGAGCCGCAGCGCCAACACCATAAGCGCGATAGCCAAGATAGATCTTGTTGAGATACAACTCCAGGATTTCATCCTTAGTTAATAATTGTTCGATCTTAATCGCCAGAAATGCCTCTTTCGCTTTACGTATCAAAGTTTTCTCTCGGCTAAGAAAAAAGTTTCTCGCAAGCTGCTGAGTGATGGTACTCGCCCCTTGGGAAGCATGACCGGAAGTCATTACCACAGAAACAGCGCGGATCACCCCGATGGGATCAACACCGTGGTGTTCATAAAAACGGCTATCTTCCGTGGCAATAAAAGCTTTCTCCATTAGGGGAGGTATTTCTGACAAGGTAAGGGGTAAACGGCGTTTTTCACCATATTGGGCTATTAATTCGCCATCAGCACTGAACACCTGCATAGGTGTTTGTAACCGGACATCCTTTAGCGTCGCAACATCAGGAAGCTGTGGCTCGATATATTTGTACAAACCAAAAATCGAGGCAGCTCCCAATAAAATGCAAACAACAATAAGGATCAAAAAATACTTTATGAACTTCACCTGAAATTTCTCACGCCATGTTAATCGGGCAGTTTATAAACGATCAGTACGTAGTATAAAAGGCTTAGTATAAAGGGATTAGTATAAGGGTTGTACAACACTATATGTACAATAACCATATGTACAAATAATAGATATCACCTTTACCAGTCCCGCTTTCATGTCTCATTAGGTTTTCATTAATTTGATGTTTTCGTTGATAGTAGATAAGGAGATCTCTATATGTATCCACCTAAATGGTATATCGGACTGGATGTCCAAGATCATTACATTCGCGCTCTTGCCGCCATTAAACGCCGTGACGGTTGGCAACTTCGACATTGCTGGCAATATCACTTATCCAGCGAGATTATTTCAGGAGGGCGGTTACAAGATCCTGAAAAATTATTCCACATTTTAATGCAATGGCGAAAAATATTACCTAAGAATCTTAGCTTAAGATTAGCCCTCCCTGTTCAGCAAACCTTACAGCGCCAGATCGCCTTACCTGACCATACTGCTTTACAGGAGCCGGAACTTGGCTGGTTTGTGCACGCCAATGCTGAAAAACAATTTCCTGCCAGTGATCTGGCGTTGGATTATCGTGTTCATGGTCAGCAGATTTGCATTAGTGCAACCCGTCAAAAAGATCTCAACCTCTGGCTGAATCTGTTCGCTGAGATCAATTTATCTCTCGATTCCATTGATATTGCACCCTGTGCATTGCGTTATGTCGCCAAACTTGCGGGAGTGCCTGACGACAGTTGGTTAGTTCACAAACGTATGACAGACTGGCTATGGGTAGCCCCTGCTAACCGACCTTTCGGTTATGGCCTGATAACTTCACAACCGGATTCCCATCTGGTCCAGGTCATCAACCAGCTCCCCATGACTCCAGGAACAGAAAATTATGCAATTTATTACAGCGATGAAGAGCAATCGACATCAGTAAAAGCGATATCAGTATCAACAAAATCGGCCAATATTTGGCAACTCTTAATGGCGTTCCGTCATTATCATCCCCCACTGCCAGATAAAACGAATGCGTTCATTATTGCCGCAGGTTTAGCGCTCAGGCCGAGTGATCAATGATGCATCAAGTCAATTTTTTACCCTGGCGGCAGAAAAGGCTCAAACGCCAGTGCCAAACATGGGGAGCACTACTTTGCTTACAACTTACGTTGTGGACAGCAATATTGGTGTTTATTTCTACGCTACAAACAAACCAGATTAGACAATATCGCGAACAATTAACGGAAATGACTCACCAATTGGCTCAATTACAACAAACTATCAGTGCAACAGACCAAGCCGTGCAACAGCACCAACAATTGTCACAACAATTACGGAAAAAACGCATATTCATGGAACAGAATCAACGTTATTTACAACTATTTCGTCAACTTCCTCATTTATTACCAGAGAATAGTTGGCTGACTGCATTTAGTGACGACAGTGGACAATTAATTTTTACCGCCCGCAGTCAAAACTATACAGATATCTCCAATTTGTTGGATAACCTGACTGACGATACTTCGCTTAACAATGTACAGCTAAGAAAAATGACCACGACAGAAGATCATTTCAAGGTTTTTACCATTGATGCAAATTGGTTGATGGGGGAATCCGATGAGAAATAATTATCTTGAATGGTTTTATCGGCCCGTCTGGCAACAGCTTGTCTTGCAACAATTGCTCATCATCTCACTACTGTTGGGGTTCTATTTTTTAGTCTGGCAGAAAAATCGGTATGAGATTCACGCTCTCCAGAGCAATATTAAGCAGCAGCAACACAATGCGGTTCTATCCCGGCAAAAACTTGCTGAACTGCCATCTCTGCCTGAAACTCAACAGCAGATCCAGCATATGACTACAAGCCTTGCTCAAAACGGCCATCTTTCATCCTCAAAAAATAATACGACCATACTCAAACGACTGCATACACCACTAACCCACTCCGGTAGTCAGCTAATGGAATGGAAAATCCACAAAGAAAACGAACACGTTTTCTGGCATATCATGCTGTCGCTAAATTACGGCCAATTTCTCCATTTCTTGAATGAAATTCAAAAATTGCAACCACCGTTATTAATTAAGCACATCACAATTACACCTGCCGATGATAACCTAACGGTTCACATGGTTTTTTCAGATGAGGAGAAATCATGAACCGCCATCCTTTGCTTCTCCTAATCTGTCTCTTATTCCCCCTATTTGGTTTTACCGGAGAAGAGCCAAATTTTGAAATGCCAATAAGAGATCCGTTCCAGCCTCCGATAATAGAGAATGCAACTGACTTTTCTCCGGCAGAACAAAATGAGCAAGAACAAGAGATCGAATATCAGGCAATTACTTTGCAATACGCCGACGCAGGGCAAGTGGCAGAACAATTACAGAAAAATCATCCTGCACTACTGACAAAATGGGGAAAGGTTGAACACGATCCCTTAACCAACAGCCTGATCCTGGAAGATAAATTTGATGCCATTACCCGTATTAAAAACTGGCTGAAAGAAGTCGATACCCCACAGCAACAAGTACAGATCACTGCCCATATTGTTACCAGCAGTCAGGAAGCCCTGCATGAATTGGGGATTCATTGGGGAGTAAACGCCGATCCACATAATCAATCAATAGGTCTAAACCGCTTAAATCTACATCAACCCGCTGGCAATCAGCGCCATAGGTTGGTACTGAATACCGCCCGCATTCATGCAAACTTACTAGAGCTGGAACTCAGTGCACTAGAGCAGGAAAACCAGCTTGATATCATTGCCAGCCCACGACTAACAGCTTCACATCAGCAAACAGCCAGTATCAAGCAAGGTTCTGATATTCCCTATATTGTTCAGGACAAGGACAAAACTACCGTTCAATTTAAAGAGGCGGTATTGGGCATGGAAGTTACTCCCCATATTTTAAGGCAGGGGAAAATCCGGCTCGCACTGAAAATTAGTCAGAATGCGCCCGGTTTTCCCATCAACCAGGGAGGAAATGAAAATTTGTCCATCGATAAACAAGAGATAATAACCCAAGTTACAATTAGAAATGGGGAGACCTTGATTCTCGGAGGGATCTTCCAACAGAAAAAAACCGCAAGTTTACAAAAAGTTCCTTATTTGTCAGATCTGCCCCTATTGGGGGCATTATTTAACCAAAAAGGAGAGCAACATAGCCGCCGGGAACTCGTAATTTTTATTACACCTCAACTGACCGATATTTAATCAATGAAAAATATAATATAAAAATCAATCCATTAATAACGTAATTATGTTTTTTCTGTCAAAACACCTACCGTTTTTCTTGGTCTGGCCTGTTTATGGATTTGACGCTGAGAGTAATTTAGCATACAAGGATTAACTAATTGAGTGAGCAGATCTAATATCGCAAGCAAGAGCTTATACCCAATAGATGGCAAATTGCAGCAAAACAGCAAGTTGTAGGATGGAAGGTAGATACAATAGGCTCTCAATCGGCCAGCAAAAGCATGAACCCGATGATTCAGCTCGTGCGAAATTTATATAGTTGCAATACAGGCTGATGTGCTGAGATAATTTTCCTATCTGATCTCACATTATCACTCATGAGGTTTCAGTTTAGGTCCCGTGGCTAATCTGATTGGCGGGGCGGGTTATCATTAACAAACAGTCTTAGTAATACCAAAAACATGGCAGAGAAACGCAATATCTTTCTGGTTGGGCCTATGGGTGCCGGCAAAAGCACTATTGGTCGTCAGTTAGCTCAGCAACTCAATATGGAGTTTTACGACTCTGATCAAGAAATTGAGCGACGTACCGGAGCTGACGTGGGCTGGGTATTTGATGTGGAAGGCGAAGAAGGCTTCCGCGATCGCGAAGAAAAAATAATTAACGAACTGACTGAAAAACAAGGCATCGTATTGGCTACTGGAGGGGGTTCTGTTAAATCAAAAGAAACCCGCAATCGCCTGTCTGCCCGTGGTGTGGTCGTCTATTTAGAAACAACCATCGAAAAACAGTTGGCTCGTACCCAGCGCGATAAAAAACGCCCTTTACTTCAAGTTGATGCACCAGCACGAGAAGTTTTAGAGAATTTGGCTGATGAGCGCAATCCTCTTTATGAGGAAATTGCTGACGTGACTATTCGCACAGATGAGCAAAGCGCCAAAGTCGTCGCTAACCAAATCATTGAACTACTGGAAAAAAACTGATTATAGCGCGTCCGCACAGCGGCAAACGATAAGGCGAAAGCTGATATGGAACAAGTGACTGTTACGTTAGGTGAAAGAAGCTATCCAATTACCATAGCCGAAGGGCTATTTTCTGACAGTGAGGCATTCAAGCCCCTGCAAGCGGGTCAACAGGTCATGATAGTGACCAATGAGACGCTTGCTCCCCTGTATCTCGAACAGGTGAAATCCACATTGCAGAGAATGGATCTTCGGGTAAATGAAGTTATCTTGCCTGACGGTGAACAGCACAAATCACTTTTTGTGCTCAATGACATTTTTTCCGCCTTGCTGGAAAATAATCATGGTCGTGACACAACGCTTATCGCCCTTGGTGGTGGTGTAATCGGTGATATGACGGGGTTTGCCGCGGCTAGCTATCAACGCGGTGTTCGTTTCATCCAAGTACCCACCACGCTGCTCTCTCAGGTTGACTCTTCCGTCGGTGGAAAAACAGGAGTCAACCACCCTCTCGGCAAAAATATGATAGGCGCTTTCTACCAGCCAGCTTCGGTTGTTGTCGATCTCAATTGCCTGAAAACATTACCTGCTCAAGAATTATATTCAGGTCTGGCTGAAGTGATTAAATACGGCATTATTCTGGATGGCGAATTCTTTAGCTGGCTTGAAGAGAATATTGAGAAATTACTGGCTCTCGACAGTCAGGCAATGGCTTATTGCATCCGTCGTTGCTGCGAACTCAAGGCGTTGGTTGTTGCAGCTGATGAACAAGAACGCAGTGGAATGCGGGCACTGTTAAACCTCGGTCATACTTTTGGACATGCGATTGAGGCTGAAATGGGTTATGGTGTCTGGCTGCATGGTCATGCTGTTGCTGCGGGTATGGTGATGGCGGCCAGAGCATCTGAACTTGTCGGCACATTCTCAAAACAGGATACCCAACGTATCATCCGCCTGCTGGAACGAGCAAGATTACCTATCAATGGTCCTGAAGCAATGTCCCCTGATGCCTATTTACCTCATATGATGCGTGACAAAAAAGTTTCTGCCGGGAAACTGCATCTGGTACTACCAACAGCCATTGGGAAAGCAAAACTTCGTTCTGATATTGGGAAAAAAGTTATATTGGATGCCGTTCGTCTATCTCAGTTCTCCCTCCGCTAGATATACTTACTCTCTAATTAATTCCAACTTATTGCTCTGGCAGTGAATTTTACTGCCAGGCTGCAATTCGGAGGATGAAGGGAATTTCTGGATATGGCAAAATTTGCGCTGATAATAAAAGCTGAATGATGAATTATCCTCTAGCTGTTATGCTATACAATAGCTAGATTATCAAATAAAGCATCATCAGTTTTAGTTAGGTCAGACTGCCAAACCTCTTCAATAACAATTGGCAGAATTATCTCTGTTAGGAGGGCATGTGGACGAATTAAAATCAGAAAACAAACAAAAAACAGAAAGTGAATTAAAGCCTGATACTTCTGATCGCAATCCTCAGCGCTCCAGAAGACAATTCAATCAACCTAAGCTCGCAATATCCCGCCAACAAATAATGATCGGTGTTGGCATTCTGGTACTTTTGCTTCTGATTATTGCCATCAGCTCTGCATTGAAATCACCCACTGAGCATGAAAAACAGCAATCACAGCAAAATGCAGCGGAAAAGAGTATTAACCTTTCTGGTTCTTCTTCACTTTCTACCAATTCCCCCGGCAGCGAGCAAGAAAATCCGTCAGAACCAGCAATTCATGGCGCACGTGAAATCAGTCCGCCACCAATTAATAGTACACCAAGCAAAGATCTTCCTCCCAAAACCGGAACTGGTGGCTACAACCAGCGTATAGAGTTACCCGGTGATATTTCTGATGCTTTGAATCAACAACAAAGCACCATTAATAATTCTATACAAAACAATCTGACACAACCGCAAGCCAAACCCACTAAACCAACGGTAACACCACCTGTTGAGCCAAGCAAACCAGAGAAGGTTACGCCACCCAAAAGAGAGAATAAGGCCAGAGAAGACAATCACGCCAAAGCAGCTAGTCAATATCAAGCCAATAAAAAGAGCGTCGCCGATGCTGGTGGTGATCTGCTGAAAGCACCAGCAAATCGATTCACACTACAATTGAGTAGTGCCGGCCGTTCTGATACCTTAAGCGCCTTCGCGAAAAAAAATAACCTTATCAATTACAAGGTTTATGAAACTAAACGCGATGGCAAGACATGGTTTATCTTGATCCACGGTGATTACAGTTCTGTTTCTGATGCTAAAAGGGCTATTTCCTCACTGCCTGCTGAAGTTCAGGCCAAAAAGCCTTGGGTCAGAAAACTACAACAAGTTCAGCAAGATCTGAAAAAATAAAACTATTTTGATTAGGCGCTGATATGCTGTCCTAAACAGAGTACAATCTGCGGCTCTGAAATTATTGAATAACTAATTTGACGGCATGAAAAAAAAACGCGCTTTCTTAAAATGGGCCGGTGGAAAATACCCCTTGGTAGATGATATTAAACGTCATCTGCCAGAGGGAGATTGCTTGATTGAGCCATTTGTTGGCGCAGGCTCGGTATTCCTCAATACCGATTATGATTCTTACATTTTGTCAGATATCAATAGCGATCTGATCAACCTGTATAATGCCGTAAAATCTCGTGCGGATGAATTTATTAATCATGTCCGTCCATTATTTTCATCGGAGTTCAACACTGCCGAAAACTTCTATCGCCTGAGAGAAGAGTTCAACAAAAGCAAAGATCCCTTTCGCCGCAGTATGCTGTTTCTTTACCTGAACCGCCACTGCTATAACGGGCTTTGTCGCTATAATTCACGAGGTGAATTTAACGTGCCTTTTGGCCGCTATAAAAAGCCTTATTTTCCTGAAAATGAGCTTTACTGGTTTGCAGAAAAATCCCAGAAAGCAACGTTCATCTGCCAACATTACGAAATAGCATTAAACAATGCCTCAAAGGGTTCGGTGATTTATTGTGATCCCCCGTATGCCCCACTTTCGGCTACGGCTAATTTTACCGCCTATCATACAAATAGTTTTAACCTTCTCGATCAGGAAAATCTGGCGAATATCGCCTATCATATCTCGTCTCAAAAAGGCATTCCGGTACTCATATCTAACCATGACACACCGATGACACGGGAATGGTATCATCAGGCTTCCCTTTACATTGTTAAAGCCCGCCGGACAATAAGCAGAAATATTCTTGCCCGCAGTAAAGTTGATGAACTTTTGGCGTTATACTGCCAGGAGTGATTGAGGTTTCCAGCCCCTGAAATAATGGGGGATAAAACAATGAATTGGAGAAGATAACAATGAAGAAAGACTTTCTGATTGCCCCATCCATTCTATCCGCAGATTTTGCCCGATTAGGTGAAGATACCGCTCAGGTTTTGGCAGCAGGCGCTGATGTTGTGCACTTTGATGTCATGGATAACCATTACGTGCCAAATTTGACGATTGGTCCAATGGTCTGCCAGGCACTGCGCGACTATGGCATTACTGCGCCAATTGATGTTCACCTGATGGTAAAACCTGTTGATCGCATTATTCCTGATTTTGCCAAGACTGGTGCAACTTATATCACTTTCCATCCTGAAGCGAGTGAGCATGTCGATCGCACACTGCAACTTATCAAGGAACATGGCTGTAAAGCGGGCTTGGTCTTCAATCCAGCAACCCCGCTTAACTATCTTGATTATGTATTAGATAAGTTGGATGTGATTCTGTTGATGTCTGTTAATCCAGGTTTCGGTGGTCAGTCTTTCATTCCAGAAACACTGAAAAAACTGCGTCAGGTACGTAAAATCATTGATGACAGCGGATATGATATCCGTCTCGAAGTTGATGGCGGTATCAAACCCAATAATATTGCTGAGGCGGCTCAAGCTGGCGCAGATATGTTCGTTGCCGGCTCTGCTATTTTCAGCCAGCCAGATTATAAAGCGGTTATTGATGAGATGCGCCGCGAATTATCGAAGGTAGCATAATGAAAAATGACGTCATAAAAGGAATTCGTGCCATTGCATTTGATTTGGATGGCACACTGGTGGACAGTGCTGGCGGTCTGGCTGATGCCTTGGATCAGGCTCTGATGGCCAAAGGCTTACCTGTTGCGGGCAAAGAACACGTCGCCGTCTGGATAGGCAATGGTGCTGATGTCATGGTTGAACGCGCATTAAAGTGGGCTGGAGCAGAACCGTCTGCCGAATTGCATAGCGAAACACGCAAACTGTTTGATAAATTTTATGAAACTAGCGTAGCCACAGGCAGCCAACTATTTCCCCAGGTAAAAGAGACGTTGGCAGAACTGGCAAAACACCATTTGCCGATGGCGATTGTTACGAATAAACCCACCCCTTTTATTGCTCCATTGCTGGAATCATTAGGTATCAGTGAATACTTTTCATTGGTGCTAGGCGGTGACGATGTTAAAGAGAAAAAGCCTCATCCCGCACCACTCTATCTAACAATGGGTATGTTTGGTTTGCATAAAGAAGAATTGCTTTTTGTTGGCGATTCCCGTAATGATATTTTGGCGGCACAAGCCGCTGGTTGCCCGTGTATTGGCTTAACCTATGGCTATAACTACGGAGAGTCGATAGTATCAAGCCACCCAAATTATGTATTGGACCATTTTTCGGATTTACTCCCAACTATTGGACTATCCACTTTGAACCCATTATCCAGTTTGAAAATACAGGAAGCTTAATAAAATGAATGAACCCACTGCAATGAAACCAAACTCCCAAAAACCTATTGTATTCAGCGGCGCACAACCCTCCGGTGAATTAACCATCGGTAACTATATGGGAGCGTTACGTCAGTGGGTTAAAATGCAAGATGAATACGATTGCATCTATTGCATCGTTAACCAACATGCCATTACCGTGCGTCAAGATCCCAATGAACTGAAAAAACGCACGCTGGATACGCTGGCACTTTACCTTGCCTGTGGTATTGATCCAAAGAAAAGTACCATCTTCGTTCAGTCACATGTTCCACAACATTCCCAGTTAAGCTGGGTGCTGAATTGCTACACTTATTTCGGTGAACTTAGCCGCATGACCCAGTTCAAGGATAAATCAGCCCGTCATGCAGAAAATATCAATGCTGGCTTGTTTGATTATCCGGTTCTCATGGCTGCTGATATTTTGCTTTATCAGGCCAATCAGATCCCTGTAGGCATCGACCAGAAGCAGCACCTTGAATTAACCCGTGATTTAGCGCTACGGTTTAACGCTTTATACGGCGATATTTTCACTGTTCCAGAGCCATTCATTCCAACAGGTGGCGCACGTGTCATGTCATTGCAAGATCCGAGCAAGAAAATGTCGAAGTCGGATGATAACCGCAATAACGTCATTGCCCTGTTGGAAGACCCTAAATCCGTCGCTAAGAAAATTAAACGTGCAGTTACCGATTCTGATGAACCACCTTGCGTACGTTACGATCAGGAAAATAAACCAGGCGTTTCCAACTTACTGGATATTCTCGCTGGTGTAACAGGTAAAACTATTCCTGAATTAGAAGCCGAGTTTGAAGGTAAAATGTATGGTCATTTGAAAGGAGCTGTCGCAGATGCCGTAAGCGAAATGCTGACAGGCTTACAAGAACGTTTCCATCATTTCCGTAACGATAAAGCCTTACTTAACCAAATCATGGCAGAAGGTGCGGCCAAGGCTCAGGCTCGTGCCCAGGTAACCTTGGATAAAGTCTATGAAGCGGTAGGTTTGATCGCTCATCCGTAACAGCCAACCTTATGTGAATGCCAAAGGGTATCCATTTCCCCCTTTGGCATATAGATTCCGTTACTTACCGAATAAACGACGATTAAAATCCTCAATTCTTCCATGCAATATGCGTTTTTGCATCGTCAGATTCCAACTGGCAGACAATCCAGCAGCCCCCATTAAACGACGATACAGCTCTTCATCAAATGGGTTATGAAAAGCAATGGAAATTGCTTCCTTAACAGAAACATCGCTATTACGACTTAACAGTTTTATCGGTTCACCGGCACTCACCAATCCAGGAGAGATAACACGATATAACCAACCACAACGCCCATTATTTTGCATCATCGCAGCAAACTCACTGATGTTTGTAATAAAGTTGAGTTTATAACAAGGAGAACGTGGTTGAGTTACTTGAATCAGAGCTTCATCCCATTGGAAAATATCACCAATATAGACATCATCTTCCGTCATTCCTTCAGTGGATATATTCTCACCAAACAAGGGAGAGACAAATAATTCCATCAATTCAGGAAATTGTCTTTTCCAAAATAGGTAATGCTCTGTCGGATAATGGCAAAGCGCACGATCAGCTCCACCATGAAAACGAGTTTCCGCTTGTTCATCGCCTTCTAGCCCAAGAGAGGTTAGCTGTAAACGACCATTCACCACCAGTTTATTGATCGCACTGAACCCCAGTGTTTCTGACGATGATATTTTGCCTCTATATATTTGTGGATAATACATTCTTTATTCCCTCTCAGTGAGCTAGTGAAGATGAACACGTATTATCCAGGCATAATAACCAAGATTGCAGACAATAAGAATGCAGATCACAGCCATGACCTGCATTCTTATGAAAAAATAATAGGATGGATTATTTAGTTTTTTCTTCGTAACGTTTTGCCGCTTCATCCCAGTTTACTACATGCCAAAATGCTTTGATGTAATCAGGACGGCGGTTCTGATATTTCAGGTAATAGGCATGCTCCCATACATCCAGACCCACAATCGGGTAACCAGAAGCTCCCGCTATTTCTTCACCCATTAACGGGCTATCCTGATTGGCTGTTGAAACAACAGCAAGTTTGCCATCTTCTTTCAGTACCAACCATGCCCAGCCAGAGCCAAAGCGAGTTGCTGCTGCTTGTTCAAATTTTTCCTTGAAGCTGTCAATACTGCCAAAATCACGCTCAATCGCGATTTTCAAAGCACCATCCAATACTGTGCCTAATTTTAAGCCTTTCCAAAACAGGCTATGGTTTGAGTGACCACCCGCATTGTTGCGAATAAAAGTGCGTTTATCGGCTGGAATTTTATCAAGCTGCTGAATGAGATCATCGATATCAAGTTTGCTTAATTCTGGAAAGGCTTCCAGAGCAGTATTCGTGTTAGTGACATACGTCTGATGGTGTTTAGTATGGTGAATTTCCATCGTTTGTTTATCGAAATGAGGCTCTAGCGCATCATAAGAGTAAGGTAGAGAAGGCAATGAATGGCTCATATCATATCTCCAGTTGTTTAGAATTTAGAATATATAAAGCTCACACCTTGTGAACAACATGATTATTATAGTGAATTGAACAATAATGAAAATGATTATCAATTCCATGTTATCTCTATGGTTTCCTTTATACATTCACGTTTCATGCCTCCTCATAGATAAAAATATCAATAATAAACTTAAATAACAGAATATAAATCCAATTAAAATAATAAACTCATTACTTAGTCTTGCTTAAACCTACAGCATTAAATGATCATTCCATAAAATTCATTCTCTTTATTGCGTGATCTTCCGCGCAAAAAAGAAACAAAAATTCTTCTCACAGTTTAGTTAACCTTGTTTTGACATAGTATTAACAATTGCAAGGAGATAAAAATATGACTCAAATAATCAAGCATCTTATTCCTGCTGATATTGCAGATACGGCCCTGATAAGCAAGCAACAGTACCTACATGACTATCAAAGGTCATTGCAAGACCCAGAGGGCTTCTGGGGTGAAAAAGGTAAAGTAGTTGACTGGATTCGGCCCTACACCAAGGTCAAAAATACCTCTTTCGATCCCGGGCATATCAGCATCCGCTGGTTTGAAGATGGCACCCTGAACCTAAGTGCCAACTGTCTTGATCGCCATTTGCAAGAGCGTGGTGATCAAACAGCCATTATATGGGAAGGAGATAATCCCGCAGAATCCCGCCATGTTACGTATCGAGAATTACATCATGATGTCTGCCAATTTGCTAATGTATTGAAAAAATTGGGGATCAAAAAAGGCGATGTTGTTGCTATCTATATGCCAATGGTGCCAGAAGCCGCCGTTGCAATGTTAGCCTGTGCCCGTATCGGCGCGATCCATTCCGTAATTTTTGGTGGTTTCTCTCCTGACGCCATCGCTGGTCGAGTTATCGATTCCAACGTTAAGCTCGTGGTTACCGCAGATGAGGGCTTGCGAGCTGGCCGCACAATCCCATTGAAAAAAAATGTTGATGAGGCACTGAACCATTCTGACGTTACTGGTGTGACTAATGTGGTTGTTTTCAGACGTACCGGAAATATTAAAAACTGGAATAACGGTCGTGATTTATGGTGGCATGAACTGACCGAGAGTGTTAGTGCTGAGTGTCCCGCCGAAGAGATAGGTGCCGAAGATCCATTATTCATTCTTTATACCTCAGGCTCTACAGGTAAACCTAAAGGCGTCCTGCATACGACTGGCGGTTATTTAGTCTACGCATCTTTAACGTTTAAATACACGTTTGATTATCGCCCTGGAGAAATTTACTGGTGTACAGCCGACATAGGCTGGGTAACAGGACATAGCTACCTGTTATATGGGCCTCTGTCTTGTGGTGCCACGACTTTAATGTTTGAAGGTGTCCCCAACTATCCCGAAGTTAACCGTCTCTGTCAGGTAGTTGATAAGCATAAAGTTAATATTCTTTATACTGCGCCAACCGCCATTAGGGCATTAATGGCCGAAGGTGATAAAGCCATAGAAGGTACTAAACGTACGTCATTACGTATTATGGGCTCTGTGGGTGAACCTATTAACCCAGAAGCATGGGAATGGTACTACAAAAAAATAGGCAACAGTAAATGCCCTATTGTAGATACATGGTGGCAAACCGAAACTGGCGGATTCATGATCACACCGCTACCGGGAGCGACCGATCTCAAGGCAGGCTCTGCCACTCTGCCATTTTTTGGTGTTAATCCAGCGTTGGTTGATAATTCTGGAGAAATTTTAGAGGGTATGAGTGAAGGCAATCTTGTTATCACGGATTCTTGGCCAGCACAGGCACGAACTTTATATGGTGATCATGAGCGTTTTGAACAAACCTATTTTTCCACTTTCAAGGGAATGTATTTCAGTGGTGATGGTGCTCGGCGTGACGAAGATGGCTATTACTGGATCACCGGCCGGGTTGATGATGTTCTGAATATTTCAGGCCATCGTTTGGGAACCGCAGAAATTGAATCAGCTCTGGTTGCATACCCTAAAATTGCTGAAGCTGCCGTTGTTGGCATCCCTCATCATATAAAAGGACAAGCAATTTACGCCTACGTCACACTAGTTCATGGTGAAGAGCCTTCCCCTGAACTGTATACCGAGGTCAGGGATTGGGTTCGTAAAGAAATCGGCCCAATTGCAACACCCGATATCCTTCATTGGACAGACTCTCTGCCCAAAACGCGTTCCGGAAAGATTATGCGGCGTATTTTGCGCAAGATTGCTTCTGGTGATACCAGCAACTTAGGAGATACCTCCACGCTGGCCGATCCGGGAGTTGTTGAAAAACTGCTGGAAGAAAAACAATCCATCAACATGTCGTAAAACATATGCGCCGCCGCAAGGCGGCTTGAATAACGCATCACCAAAAGTACGGAGCCGTACAGGGACGTGGCTAATCATCAGGAATTCCTTGGGTATGGCTATCCAATATCTGGTATCTCATGAGGTGGCTTAAGGTGTAACGTTTAAAATCAGCAAGGAGATACTCCAATGAGTGACGACATTTATCAAGAGATTGAAAATAATCCCCGCTTTAAGGAGTTAGTTAAGAAGCGAGGGCGTTTTGCCTGGCTGTTATCCATCATTATGTTAGTGCTTTATGTTGGTTTTATTTTCCTTATTGCTTTTGCTCCTGAATGGCTTGGAACACAACTTCATGAAAATACCAGTATGACGCGGGGGATCCCTGTAGGAGTTGGGATCATCTTCATCTCTTTTATACTAACCGGAGTTTATGTAGTCAGGGCGAATGGTGAATTTGATCGTCTGACGTCAACTATTCTCAACGAGGTAAGAAAATGAAAAAAATCGTATTACTACTTTCTTCCCTCTTTCCTATCCTAGCCCAAGCAAATGCCATTTCAGGTAATGTAGAGAAACAACCTCTGAATATTCAGGCAATTATCATGTTTCTGTTATTCGTCGGGTTAACGCTTGGCATTACTTACTGGGCTTCAAAGCGGACTATTTCACGCTCAGATTACTATACCGCTGGCGGACGTATTACTGGATTCCAGAATGGTATGGCAATAGCAGGTGACTATATGTCAGCCGCCTCATTTCTGGGAATTTCAGCGTTAGTTTATACCTCTGGCTATGATGGGTTGATCTATTCCATTGGCTTTCTCGTTGGCTGGCCAATTATTCTATTCCTCATCGCCGAAAGATTAAGAAATTTGGGGCGTTACACCTTTGCTGATGTCGCTTCTTATCGGCTGAAGCAGCGACCTATCCGTACCTTATCCGCAATGGGTTCGTTAGTTGTTGTTGCGTTATATCTAATAGCTCAGATGGTCGGAGCTGGAAAACTGATCGAGTTACTATTCGGATTGAATTATTACGTCGCTGTTGTTTTGGTCGGCATTTTGATGGTGCTTTATGTATTATTTGGCGGAATGCTGGCGACAACATGGGTCCAGATTATTAAAGCAGTTTTGTTGCTGGCAGGAGCAACATTCATGGCCCTGATGGTCATGAAAACGGTTAATTTCAATTTTCATACCCTATTTAAAGAGGCCATTGCGGTACATTCTCTTGGGCCTGCCATTATGAGCCCTGGAGGATTGGTATCTGATCCTATCTCTGCCCTCTCTCTAGGATTGGCATTAATGTTCGGTACTGCGGGATTACCCCATATTGTCATGCGGTTTTTTACCGTCAGTGATGCTAAAGAAGCCCGTAAAAGTGTTTTCTATGCAACCGGCTTTATTGGCTATTTTTATATCCTGACGTTTATTATCGGATTTGGTGCAATTCTACTAGTCAGCGCCAATCCTTCATTCAAAGATGCAACTGGCGCATTAATTGGTGGTACAAATATGGCAGCTGTCCATCTGGCAAATGCCGTTGGCGGTGATTTTTTCCTTGGTTTTATCTCTGCTGTTGCTTTTGCCACTATTTTAGCTGTAGTAGCAGGGCTAACATTGGCAGGCGCTTCCGCAGTATCTCATGACCTCTATGCCAATGTGATTAAACGGGGACAAGCTAATGAACGAGATGAGCTAAAAGTTTCAAAAATTACTGTCGTTATTCTGGGGTTAGTTGCTATTGGCTTGGGTATTTTGTTCGAAAAACAAAACATTGCTTTTATGGTTGGTTTGGCTTTCTCCATTGCTGCAAGTTGTAATTTCCCTATCATTTTATTGTCAATGTACTGGAGCAAGCTGACTACACGTGGAGCATTAGTTGGTGGATGGTTGGGATTACTGACAGCAGTTGTATTAATGATCCTAGGCCCTACGATCTGGGTTAGTATTCTTGGTCATGAGAAACCCATTTATCCTTATGAATATCCAGCTCTGTTTTCCATGTTTATAGCATTTATCGGAACTTGGTTATCTTCAATTACCGATACTTCCGCACAAGGAATGCAGGAAAAGGAAATGTTTCGCAGTCAGTTTATTCGTTCGCAAACAGGTATTGGTATCGAACAAGGGAAAGCACATTAGCTTTTGGTTAATTATTTCGATTTTTCTCAAACGCAAAAAAGCCATCCGATTAAGGATGGCTTCTCTGACTGATTGAATGTCTGGCAGTGTCCTACTCTCACATGGGGAGACCCCACACTACCATCGGCGCTACGGCGTTTCACTGCTGAGTTCGGCATGGGATCAGGTGGGACCACCGCGCTGTTGCCGCCAGACAAATTCTGTTTTCAATCCCGAACAAGCCTGCTTTCTCTGAAACTTCTCTCTC
>NZ_NKHQ01000007.1:33250-36215 GCF_014467265.1 Xenorhabdus sp. TS4
TCTCTCTCAAACCCCAAAACACCTTCGGTGTTGTCAGGTTAAGCCGCACGGGTCATTAGTACCGGTTAGCTCAACGTCTCGCAACGCTTACACACCCGGCCTATCTACGTCCTCGTCTCGAACGTTCCTTCAGTGTCCTCTAGGGACAAGGGAAGACTCATCTTAAGGCAAGTTTCCCGCTTAGATGCTTTCAGCGGTTATCTCTTCCGCACTTAGCTACCGGGCAGTGCCATTGGCATGACAACCCGAACACCAGTGGTGCGTCCACTCCGGTCCTCTCGTACTAGGAGCAGCCCCTTGCAATCTTCCAACGCCCACGGCAGATAGGGACCGAACTGTCTCACGACGTTCTAAACCCAGCTCGCGTACCACTTTAAATGGCGAACAGCCATACCCTTGGGACCTACTTCAGCCCCAGGATGTGATGAGCCGACATCGAGGTGCCAAACACCGCCGTCGATATGAACTCTTGGGCGGTATCAGCCTGTTATCCCCGGAGTACCTTTTATCCGTTGAGCGATGGCCCTTCCATACAGAACCACCGGATCACTATGACCTGCTTTCGCACCTGCTCGAGCCGTCACTCTCGCAGTCAAGCTAGCTTATGCCATTGCACTAACCTCACGATGTCCGACCGTGATTAGCTAACCTTCGTGCTCCTCCGTTACGCTTTGGGAGGAGACCGCCCCAGTCAAACTACCCACCAGACACTGTCCGCAACCCGGATAACGGGCCGACGTTAGAACATCAAACATTCAAGGGTGGTATTTCAAGGATGGCTCCATGCAGACTGGCGTCCACATTTCACAGCCTCCCACCTATCCTACACATCAAGGCTCAAGGTTCAGTGTCAAGCTATAGTAAAGGTTCACGGGGTCTTTCCGTCTTGCCGCGGGTACACTGCATCTTCACAGCGAGTTCAATTTCACTGAGTCTCGGGTGGAGACAGCCTGGCCATCATTACGCCATTCGTGCAGGTCGGAACTTACCCGACAAGGAATTTCGCTACCTTAGGACCGTTATAGTTACGGCCGCCGTTTACTGGGGCTTCGATCAAGAGCGTCGCCTTGCGGCTAACCCCATCAATTAACCTTCCAGCACCGGGCAGGCGTCACACCGTATACGTCCACTTTCGTGTTTGCACAGTGCTGTGTTTTTATTAAACAGTTGCAGCCAGCTGGTATCTGCGACTGGCCTCGGCTCCGAAAGCGTGTTTCTTCACCTGACGCCAGCGTGCCTTCTCCCGAAGTTACGGCACCATTTTGCCTAGTTCCTTCACCCGAGTTCTCTCAAGCGCCTGAGTATTCTCTACCTGACCACCTGTGTCGGTTTGGGGTACGATTGACCATAATCTGACGCTTAGGGGCTTTTCCTGGAAGCGGGGCATCAGCAACTTCAGCACCGTAATGCCTCGTCATCGTGCCTCAGTGTCTTGGATAACCGGATTTGCCAAGTTATCCCACCTACACACTTAAACCGGGACGACCGTCGCCCGGCTTGCCTAGCCTTCTCCGTCCCCCCATCGCAATTATGGCCAGTACAGGAATATTAACCTGTTTCCCATCGACTACGCTTTTCAGCCTCGCCTTAGGGGTCGACTCACCCTGCCCCGATTAACGTTGGACAGGAACCCTTGGTCTTCCGGCGAGCGGGTTTTTCACCCGCTTTATCGTTACTTATGTCAGCATTCGCACTTCTGATACCTCCAGCAAACCTCACAGTTCACCTTCACCGGCTTACAGAACGCTCCCCTACCCAACAACACATTCGTGTCGCTGCCGCAGCTTCGGTGCATGGTTTAGCCCCGTTACATCTTCCGCGCAGGCCGACTCGACCAGTGAGCTATTACGCTTTCTTTAAATGATGGCTGCTTCTAAGCCAACATCCTGGCTGTCTGAGCCTTCCCACTTCGTTTCCCACTTAACCATGACTTCGGGACCTTAGCTGGCGGTCTGGGTTGTTTCCCTCTTCACGACGGACGTTAGCACCCGCCGTGTGTCTCCCGTGATAACATTCTTCGGTATTCGCAGTTTGCATCGGGTTGGTAAGTCGGGATGACCCCCTAGCCGAAACAGTGCTCTACCCCCGAAGATGACTTCACGAGGCGCTACCTAAATAGCTTTCGGGGAGAACCAGCTATCTCCCGGTTTGATTGGCCTTTCACCCCCAGCCACAAGTCATCCGCTAATTTTTCAACATTAGTCGGTTCGGTCCTCCAGTTAGTGTTACCCAACCTTCAACCTGCCCATGGCTAGATCACCGGGTTTCGGGTCTATACCCTGCAACTTAACGCCCAGTTAAGACTCGGTTTCCCTGCGGCTCCCCTATGCGGTTAACCTTGCTACAGAATATAAGTCGCTGACCCATTATACAAAAGGTACGCAGTCACCCTGATAAATCAAGGCTCCCACTGCTTGTACGTACACGGTTTCAGGTTCTCTTTCACTCCCCTCGCCGGGGTTCTTTTCGCCTTTCCCTCACGGTACTGGTTCACTATCGGTCAGTCAGGAGTATTTAGCCTTGGAGGATGGTCCCCCCATGTTCAGACAGGATACCACGTGTCCCGCCCTACTCGTTGAGCTCACAATACCAGTGTCTTCGGATACGGGGCTCTCACCCTTTACTGCCGGCCTTTCCAGACCGTTCTCCTGACACTCATATCGCTGATGGCTCTGGGCTCCTCCCCGTTCGCTCGCCGCTACTGGGGGAATCTCGGTTGATTTCTTTTCCTCGGGGTACTGAGATGTTTCAGTTCCCCCGGTTCGCCTCCTTACCCTATGAATTCAGGTAAGGATAGTGCAACGGATTGCACTGGGTTTCCCCATTCGGACATCGCCGGCTGATAGCGCTTCATATCAGCTCACCGGCGCTTTTCGCAGATTAGCACGTCCTTCATCGCCTCTGACTGCCTAGGCATCCACCGTGTACGCTTAGTCGCTTAACCTCACAACCCGAAGGTGTCTTC
>NZ_NKHQ01000007.1:36315-91512 GCF_014467265.1 Xenorhabdus sp. TS4
CAGGTCACTCTTTAAGACTTTAATCTTTTTTGCCTTTCGGCATATCGATAGTGTCTTGCGAGTGCCCACACAGATTGTCTGATTAATTTGTTAAAGAGCGTTGGCAACCGGAAGTGCCCTCCGGGTTGCGAGGCTGCGTATCTTACGCTTTTCGCCGCCAGAGTCAAGCGATTATTTTCGCTTTTCTCTCACCGTCCTGCGCGGCCTGTTTCAGCTCAGCGTCGGTCAGTGGTGGCGCATTATAGGGGGTTTTACGGCGCTGACAATAGTTTTTTTAAAAAAAATCACCAACCGATGATTATTGCGCCAAATTGCACTTAAGTTGATAGTTTTTCCAGCGTTAAGAAACCTAACTCGTGTAAAACGGGACGCAAATCTTCATTCGATGGTTCGATTTTTGTGCAATATGCTAAGTTATCGGCAGTTGTTGAAAACAAATCTTCCCGATTTTTGATCAACCATGCAGTTCTGCGAGCAATTGCCGCTCCCGAATCAATTAATCTTGTCCCATCTGGTAAAACTTGTGCAATTTCTTCTGCTATCAGAGGAAAGTGCGTACAACCCAAAATGACAGTATCCGGTGGCTCTTTCATTCTTAGCCACGGTTTCAGTATTTTCTCTAACTCTTTTAGTGGAACATCCTTGCCATGTAATTTTCGTTCAGCTAACTCGACCAATTCAGCAGAACCAATTGCATACATCTGGCAATCCGTAGCGAACCTTGCAATTAATTCTTTGGTATAGTCGCGATTCACTGTGGCGCGTGTCGCCAATAATCCCACAACGCGATTACAGGTTAGCTTCGCCGCAGGTTTGATCGCAGGTACAACCCCAACAACAGGAAAAGAAAAACGTCCACGCAGAGCGGGCAAGCTGACTGTACTCGCAGTGTTGCAAGCGATAACGACAACCGCTAAAGGATGTTTTTTCTGGATTGCATCAACAATCTGAACGACCCTTTCTACAATCACTTCCGCCGTTTTCTCTCCATAAGGAAATGCTTCATTATCGAAAGCATATATATAGTGGAGATCCGGCAAGAGCTGCCGAATTTCTTGATAAACAGATAAACCACCTACTCCAGAATCAAAAACCAGAATCGTTGGACGGATGGTCTTGTTTACATCAGAAGTTGTAGCTTCCAGTGAGGTAGTATTCTCTTCCTGGTGTACGGTAGCCATAGGCTGTCTCATAATGCTTATCAAACAGATTGGCTATTCTAGCACGGATTGTTAGGCGGTCGATGATCGGATATGAGGCGCTGATATCCCACAGACTTACACCTGCTAATTTTACTGTTTTCGCAGGGTATGTACTATAGTCTTGGTCATAACGCCGACCAATATATTGATAGGTTATTCCCCAATCGACATTAAAAGCTTCCCAATCCAATTGATATTTAACTTGCTGTTTAGCCCTGCGAGTTAATTGCTGACCACTGCCATCACGCGGGTCAATGAACTGTAATGTGAGTTGATGTTGGAGTAAGCCAGTCTCCATTGTTCCCGTCCACTCAATACCTTTTATTTTTGCCTTATCACCGTTCTCATAGCGGTTATTGGCAAAATCTATCAACTGCTCAATATCGTTATGATAAGCAGATAGACGCCAATTAAGTGGTCCGGTCAATCCTTCAATTCCGATATCCCATTGCTTACTTTTTTCTGGTTTAAGACTTTCATTTCCCCATTTGCTATAAAGCTGACTCAAAGTCGGTGCTTTGAATGCCATTCCATACGAAGTAACAAAACGATAACCATCAATAAACTCCCAGCCGATGCCAATTTGCCCCGTAGTATTCCAGTTATAATCAGAATGGTGATCTGAACGCACAGCACCTTCTAAAATGACATCCTGCACCTTTTGCTGCGCAGTTAAATATAGTCCCGTATTATCAACATGTTTTTGTACAGGGATGTTATTAGAGCCTGCGGCAATCCATTCTCTTTTCCAATCAATCCCACTACTGATTGCACCATGACCAACCTGCCACGTATTTCCCCATTGCACATTGTATTGTTTTGAATCACTCAGACTGGAGTTATTGCCATAACGCCCATGCTTAGGAACATAATCGTAATCTTTGACGTGGCTGTGACTGACAATGAACTGAGAAGAATAGATGCCTTGGTTAAATTGAATACCAACATCATAGGTACGACTGAACAGTTCGCGAGTGTCTGCTTCACCGATACTCCATGCATCATAAGCCGTCCGATTATTGAATCCATAGGCTCGGGCAAATCCGCTCATTTGCTCACTTATTTTATGATCTATTTCCAACCACAGCATTTTACTCATAAAGCCATCCCGGTCTGGCTGACGATATCCTCCGGTTTTACCATCAACTATCACATCAAACCCTTTGGTATAGGTATAGCCTGCGGCTGTAGTTAATAAAGTATTTTCACCAAGTTTTTGCTGTGTTGAACCATTATAGTTTTGATATCCATTCGAACCGATCCCTGCATTCAGTGTTGTCCCGCGTTGTTCCCGCTTAGTGATAATATTGATCACGCCACCAATGGCATCAGAACCATATACAGCAGAACGCGCCCCACGGATATATTCTATTCTTTGCACCATTGAGATTGGGATCTGGCTAAAATCGGCAGCTCCGGTAATGCCTGCCTGATTCAAACGGATTCCATCTACCAGCACCAATGTATGGTTTGAGTTTGTACCACGAACAAATAAAGAAGAGTGCTGCCCAATACCACCATTCTGCGCGATATCAATACTCGGCAAACGACGCAAGACATCAACTAAGCTACTGGATTGCCAACGATCTATATCTTCACGAGTCACTACCGTCGTTGGCGCTAACACTGAAGAAATCGGCTGCTTAAAACGATTGGCTGTAATCACCAATGTATCTTGATTATCTGCACCTGCAAAATGGCTCCAACTAGAAAATACCGCCACGGATGCAGCAGATAGAAGAATCTGTTTTTTATTTATCATAAGATTTGTGATGAGAATATGTGTGGTATCTGGCTATATATATTTAACTATAAAGAGTCATGCTACGATGAAGGCTTTAGCGTGTCCAGAATACCTCTCTATCAAAAAAAGAGCAGATAAACCAGAAAACTGGACATCCTTTGTACTTTCCCTACAATGCGCTCGGAAATTTTTCTTAACGCGACGAGAACCCGATAATGCAAAATGCCTTGCCAACGGAAAATTATGAAAATCAATTGATGGAGAAAGTCCATCGTCTAAAAGGAATGATGCTCCCCTTTAGCGCACCTGAGCCTGACGTTTTCCGTTCCCCGGCATCACATTACAGAATGCGCGCAGAATTCCGTATCTGGCATGAGGAAGATGACCTTTACCACATCATGTTTGATCAACAAACTAAACAGCGTATCCGTATTGATCAATTTCCAGTTGCCAATCACCTAATCAATAAAATGATGCAAGCCATCATTGCTGGCGTAAAAGACAATCCCGTATTACGCCATAAACTGTTTCAAGTGGATTACCTTTCTACCCGCAGTAACAAAATCATTGTCTCTCTGCTTTACCACAAAAAACTGGGGGATGAATGGCGTGAACATGCAACCGCTCTGCGTAACCAACTCACCGCAGCAGGGTTTGATGTACAACTTATTGGACGTGCAGCAAAAACCAAGATCATGCTTGACCATGACTATATTGATGAAGAGCTGTCTGTTGCAGGCAAGATCATGATTTATCGTCAGGTTGAAAATAGCTTCACACAGCCGAATGCCAGTATTAACGTTCATATGTTGGAATGGGCAATTGATATCACCAAAAGCTCGAAAGGTGACTTGCTTGAGCTGTATTGTGGTAATGGTAATTTTTCCCTGGCACTGGCGCAGAATTTTGAACGGGTATTAGCGACAGAAATTGCCAAGCCTTCAGTGGCTGCCGCACAATTTAATATCGCAGCGAACAAAATTGATAACGTACAGATTATCCGCATGTCAGCGGAAGAATTTACTCAAGCGATGAACGGAGAGCGTGAGTTTAACCGACTGCAAGGAATTGATTTAAGCAGTTATCAATGTGAAACCATTTTTGTTGATCCACCGCGCAGCGGACTGGATGAAGAAACGCTAAAAATGGTTCAAGCGTATCCACGTATTCTTTATATTTCCTGCAATCCAGAAACGCTCTGCCAAAATCTGGAGACGCTAACACAGACCCACAAAATCAGCCAACTGGCGCTCTTTGACCAGTTCCCTTATACCCATCATATGGAATGCGGTGTCCTGCTGGAAAAAAGAACTTAGCCGTCATTAAAAACACAAACGCCACAAGGTCAATTTCGTGGCGTTTTTTACCGAACCATTCTCGATAAAAGCGATTAACTTTGGCTTTCTGAAGTGAGCACTGCTTGCTGCTTGCGCTTTTTCATCTTTAGGTAGATCCAAAACACCAAGACAGTACCAATAACGACAGGCAAGAAATTAGAGCCAATTGCTGGATATTCCATCCGCATGAATGCGTTATACACAAACATGCCTAAGAAGAAGCATCCTACGGCCAGTTTTGGTAATCCTTCTGCCATTGGATAATTCAAATAACGTTGATGGAGACAATACAAAGAAAGTACCAGTGCAATAAGAGGGAAAATAGAAAAAGAGACAAATGAATTAAAAAATGTTGAGAAAGTTCCGTGTGTTGCCATTCCAACGATAAGAGCCAGCAACATTGTGCTTTTATCTTGTCGGTATTGTTCCATCGTATTATTCTCCTTTCATTATTATTCAGAGGTTTTAGGGATCGCTTTAGGGACAGTATTTTTTTCTTGCTCACGACGATACCAATAATAAGCGCCTTTGGAAATTATGCGGAGTTGCAAAACCAAACGCTCTTCGAGACGACGCCTTTTTTCTTCATCAATATCCAATGCTTCTGCGCCTGCGCTGAACACGATTGTCACCATCGCCTCAGCCTGTATCTCAGTAAAATGACGTGGCATATGGCTAGCTTGTTCAAGATAGTCTGCCAATTCGGCAATAAAATGCTGGATTTCTCGTGCTACAGCCGCACGAAATTCAGCCGATGTACCGGAGCGTTCACGCAGCAATAGACGGAACGCATTGGGATTGTTGCCGATAAACTCCATGAAGGTTGAAACTGAAGTACGGATGACACTGCCGCCTTTGGCGATACGCTGACGGGCCTGACGCATTAACTGACGCAACATCAAACCACTTTCATCCACCATCGTTAGCCCCAGTTCATCCACATCCCGAAAATGCCGATAAAAAGAAGTCGGTGCAATACCCGCCTCCCGAGCTACTTCCCGTAGGCTCAGGCTGGTAAAACTGCGTTCAGCACTGAGTTGGCTAAATGCCGCCTCAATCAGGGAGCGGCGGGTTTTTTCTTTCTGTTTTGCTCTAACGCCGGTTACGTTACTCACAACAATCCTGATCTATCTCGACTTTAATCGGGCAAATATAACAGATTCTGCTAAGTTTGCTGTGATTGTTCTCTTAAAGATATTATTCGATGTTTTCCTGATTTATTTCTAAGCAGTGAGATAAAAACCTTATGCTCATTGGGTTATTGCATCAAGTAATGTTAAGATAGCGTTGTTATTTTGTGTAAAAACAGGTCTTTCCTCTATGCAACATACTCATTTTGATGCCATTGTGATTGGCTCTGGTCCCGGTGGGGAAGGAGCAGCAATGGGGTTAGTAAAACAAGGCAAAAACGTTGCTGTTATAGAACGTTATAATAATGTCGGTGGTGGGTGTACTCATTGGGGCACAATCCCGTCGAAAGCTCTCCGCCATGCTGTTAGTCGTATTATCGAATTTAATCAGAATCCCCTCTACAGTGATAACTCCCGCATTCTTCGTTCCTCGTTTTCAGAAATTCTGCGCCATGCTGAAGTCGTTATTAACCAGCAAACTAAGATGCGCCAAGGGTTTTATGAACGTAACCGTTGTCGAATGTTTGCAGGAGAAGCCACTTTCATTGATGAACATCGGGTAAGTGTGCGTTATACCGATGATAGTGTTGATATCTTGAGTGCAGACAACATTATCATTGCCACCGGCTCCCGTCCTTACTGCCCTCCTGATGTTGATTTCACCCACTCCCGTATTTATAACAGCGATACCATATTGCAACTGGATCACGAACCTCGCCATGTCATTATTTATGGGGCCGGAGTGATTGGTTGTGAATATGCCTCCATTTTCCGCGGATTGGGTGTTAAGGTGGATTTGATCAACACTCGTGATCATCTTCTGTCCTTTCTTGATCAAGAAATGTCTGATGCCCTCTCCTACCATTTTTGGAATAGTGGCACGGTCATCCGCCACAACGAAGAATATGAAAAAATTGAAGGCGTTGATAATGGTGTCATCGTTCACCTGAAATCCGGCAAGAAAGTCAAAGCGGATTGCCTGTTGTATGCCAATGGCAGAACAGGTAATACAGACAAGCTAGGTTTAGAAAATGTCGGACTGGAAACAGACAGCCGAGGTTTACTGAAAGTCAATCGCGTCTATCAGACCAACAATGAAAACATCTATGCAGTTGGTGATGTTATTGGCTATCCAAGTTTGGCTTCTGCGGCCTATGATCAGGGACGCATCGCTGCAAAAGCGATGACCACAGGCAATGCTAATCTGCATCTGGTGGAAGATATCCCAACCGGGATTTATACCATTCCTGAAATTAGTTCGGTTGGTAAAACCGAGCAACAATTAACTGCAATGAAAATCCCTTATGAGGTAGGTCGCGCCCAATTCAAACATCTGGCAAGAGCACAAATTGCCGGTATGAATGTTGGCAGTATCAAGATCCTGTTCCACCGTGAGACAAAACAGATTTTAGGCATCCACTGTTTTGGCGAACGTGCCGCAGAGATCATTCATATTGGTCAGGCCATTATGGAACAAAAAGGTGAAGGCAATAATATCGAATATTTCGTTAATACTACCTTCAATTATCCAACAATGGCGGAAGCCTACCGTGTTGCGGCACTCAATGGGCTAAACCGATTATTTTGATGTTTTTCCGAGTATTGCGAAATAATTGCCCATTTTAGTACGAATCGCCTCTGCCAATTGCTCATAGCGACCACGCAGAGGTGAGCCGGGACGATAAACCAATATGACGGATCGCCTAGGTTCCGGTTCATCACACTCCAGATAGCAAACCCCATCCCGCCTTCTCTCATTCGGAACTGACAAATCAGGTAATAATGTAATACCGCTGCCCGCTGCAACCATATTGCGCAGAGTTTCCAGACTGGTTCCCCTAAAATGGGTATCTTCTTTGGCTCCCGCCTGGAAACAAAATCCCATCGCATGATCACGCAAACAGTGTCCATCTTCCAGCATCAATAACTTCTCGCCGGATAGCTCACCCATCTTAATTTTGTCCCGCCCAGCCCATTTATGCTCTTCAAATACCGCCAGTTTCATGGGTTCTTCAAACAACGGCACTTCGATAAATGCTTCGGTCTCTTTCACCAACGCCAAAATAGCGCAGTCAAGCTTTCCACTATCAAGTTGTGCCAACAAGTTTTGGGTTTGTGCCTCATGTAGGTACATTTCCAATTTGGGGAACAATTTATGCAGTTCAGGAATGATAAGTGGCAGGAGATAGGGGCCGATTGTTGGAATAAGACCAATATGCAACGGCCCAGACATACTTTCACCTTGAAGGGAGGCCATTTCCTGCAAAACTTTCACTTCCCTCAATACCGTTTTGGCCTGTTCCACTAGCAACATTCCCTGTTGGGTAAACAATACCTTGCGGCTAGTGCGTTCCAGCAGCATCACCCCAAGCTCATCTTCCAGTTTGCGGATTTGCCCGCTCAGGGTCGGTTGGCTGACATGACAAGCATCAGCGGCTCGGCGAAAGTGCCGGTATTCAGCAAGTGCTACAAGGTATTCCAGATCGCGGATATTCATTCCCAACCTCAGCATTTGATATCAATGATAGTATTGACCAATAAATCATTATATCCACGAGGGGAAAAAACTATCAACTGCGTGTGATTATTGATGTTTTTAGCTAAATCGCTGCTTGGCCTGAGCAATCGCTTGCTTCACTTGTTCTTGCGCTACACCACCTTTTGCCAGTCGTTTGTCCAAACACGATTGCAACGATAAAACGTCATAGACATCCACAGCAATGACGTTGCTGAATTTTTGCAATTCAAGCAGGGAAAGCTCTTCCAGCGCTTTACCTCTGTCAATTGCCGCAACAACAACTTCACCAACAATGTGATGTGCCTCGCGGAACGGGACACCTTTTGCGACCAGATAATCAGCCAGTTCAGTCGCGTTAGCATACCCTTGCTTTGCTGCTTCCTCACAACGGGAGCGTTTTACCTGAATGCCATCCAACACCAGTATCGCCATATGCACACAATCCAACCAGGTATCCAGTGCATCAAACAAGCCTTCCTTATCTTCCTGCATATCTTTATTGTAAGCGAGAGGAAGTCCTTTTAAAGTCATCATCATCCCCGTCAATGCCCCTTGCACCCGTCCACACTTACCACGAATAAGTTCCAATGCATCTGGGTTTTTCTTTTGCGGCATCAAGGAAGAGCCGGAAGTTACCCGATCCGACAATTCAACAAAGCCGGCCTCTCCGCTATTAAAGAAAATCAAATCCTCAGCAAAACGCGAAAGATGAACCATACTAATGCTCGCATCTGACAGTAGCTCCAAGACATGATCACGATCCGAAACACTATCCAGGCTATTGCGTGTCGCTGAGGCGAAACCGAGCCATGACGCCAGTTGCTCACGATCAATATCATAAGCCGTTCCTGCCAGCGCCCCGCATCCCAACGGGCTGACATCCAACCGCTTTAATGCATCTTGCAATCGACTTTCATCACGACTAAGCATTTCCACATAGGCCAAACACCAGTGGGCAAAAGTGACAGGTTGCGCCCGCTGTAAATGGGTATAACCTGGCATTACCGCATCCTGATTGTTTTCAGCAGTGAATACCAACGCTTGTTGCAACTCAGCTAATGCTATCAGAATGTGGATGATCTGATCTTTACACCATAATTTCAGGTCAGTTGCGACCTGATCATTACGGCTGCGTCCCGTATGGAGTTTTTTACCCAAATCACCCACTTTCGTAATAAGTTGCCCTTCTACCCAACTGTGAATATCTTCCGCATCACTTTGCAAAATGGCCTTGGGGTTAATTCGCACTTCATCCAGTAATTCATTTAAAGCCAGTTCCAGCTTTTGTTGCTCTTCGGCAGTTAACACTCCTACCGTAACCAACGCTTTTGACCATGCAACAGAACCAACAATATCCTGCTCCGCCAAACGATAATCAAAACGCAGTGAATCATTAAATTGCTTGAACCGTTGATCGGCTTCCTGACTGAAACGCCCACCCCAAAGTGCCATAATATTGTTCCTGTTTTTTCTAATTGCTATCGATTACTAAAAGTTGATCGCCCCAAAATTACTTTTTACTGTTCAGTGCACGAATACGTGAAGAAAGCGAATAGAGGCGAATAAACCCTTCTGCATGGCTATGATCGTAAACTTCATCCTCGCCAAAAGTGGCGAACTCTTCAGAATAGAGGCTATTGGCTGACTTTTTCTGCACTGCCGTTACCTGCCCTTTATAAAGTTTCACAACCACTTCACCGCTGACACTGGCCGCTAAAATTTCTGCTGCTGCTTGGATTGATTGACGCAATGGCGCAAACCAACGGCCGTCATAAACAACATAAGACATCTCCAGCCCCAGTTGTTGACGCCATTTGAAACTATCGCGATCTAAAACCAGTTGTTCGATGCCGCGCAGTGCTTCCATCATGATGGTTCCCCCCGGAGTTTCATAACAACCGCGGGATTTCATGCCTACTAAACGGTTTTCTACGATATCGATCCGGCCAATGCCGTGCCTGGCTCCCCACTTATTTAACTCATCAAGGCATTGATAGGGGGAAAGCGCCTGACCATTCACGCTAACTACTTCACCTCTTTCAACCGTCACAGTGATATATTCCGGTTCATTGGGCGCCTCTTCTGGCTCTACTGTCCACACCCAGCAATCTTTATTGGCAGTATTCCACGTGCTTTCCAAAACCCCACCTTCGGTTGAAATGTGCCATGCATTTTCGTCACGGCTATAGATTTTCTCCAGTGTTGCGGTTGTCGGGATATCACGAACTTTTAAATAATCCAGCAGCGCTTCACGGGAACGTAGATCCCATTCCCGCCACGGAGCTACAACTTTCAGATGTGGTGCCAAAGCGGTATAAGTACTCTCAAACCGAACCTGATCATTCCCTTTACCTGTTGCACCGTGGGCGACGGCATCCGCTCCCACTTTCAGAGCCAGCTCAACCTGAGCTTTAGCAATAATTGGACGAGCCATTGATGTACCAAGCAGATAACTTCCCTCATACAGGGCGCCGGTTTTTAACACAGGATAAACATACTCTTTGATAAACTCTTCGCGCAGATCAACGACATGACATTCAGAAGCACCGGAACGTAATGCTTTCTGCTCCACCCCCTCCAGATCTTCACGACTTTGGCCGACATCAGCGACAAACGCAATCACTTCACAATTGCCATAATGTTCTTTTAGCCACGGAATAATGGCGGATGTATCCAAACCACCTGAATATGCCAGAACGATTTTCTTAATGCTTTTAGTCATAGAGATAACCTTTTTAATTTTAGTACAAACATAAGTTCGGGAATTACACGTCCAATTACGCCAAAATTCGTGTGCCAATAGGGATGCCATTAAATAACGCAATCAACTGATCTGCATGGCGCCAACTCGCGATATCCACTGGTTGTCCGAGTGTTTTTGCCGCTTCTAATGCTGCATTTACTTTCACTATCATGCCGTCAGTGATAATGCCTTGATCGATAAGCTGCGCAATCTGTTCTGTCGTGACTTCTGGGATCTTTTTCCCTTTCCCATCCAGAATACCGCTGACATCGGACAACAAGATCAAATCTGCATTCAGCACTTGTGCGATGGCCGTCGCAGCTTGATCGGCATTGACATTCATCAATTCACCTTGTTCAGTGATACCAATTGAACTGATAATCGGCATATAGCCCAAATCCAGCAAAATTTTCAGGAGATCAGGTATTCCTGATTGAGCCTTTCCAGTGTGACCAAGCTCTTCATCAAGTTGAGAAACGTTAACCATTCCCCCATCACCCAGACATAATCCGATGGCAGGCAAACGATACTTTGTTGCCCACGCCAGCAATTTCTTGTTGGCAGTTCCGGCTAACGTCCCCGTAATGATGTCAATCTGATCCTCAGGCGTAACCCGCAAGCCTTGTTTCTTCAAAATAGGCATCTGCAATCGTTGCATCAGCTCATCAACCAAGCAACCACCGCCGTGTACAATAACCAGCGGACGTTTATGTGTTTTTCGGTATAACTGTAATGTGGTAAATAACCGTTCCAGCGCTTCTTCACTATCTAACAACACACCACCCAACTTGATAACTAACGGCTCCATCAGATTTATCCTCTGTCGGTATTAATATCTGTAGGTTAGAAATTAAAGTAATGCCTGAGTTTCTTCATACCCAAAACGAATATTCATGCACTGTACTGCTTGTGCCGCTGCCCCCTTCAACAAATTATCCTCAGCCCCTACGATGATCAGGTATTGCCCCTGAACAGCAAAACCAATATCGCAGAATGGCAAACCAACAACGGCTTTCAACGCGGGAACCCCTTTGCTATATAACCGCACCAACGGCTTATCATGATATGCCTGTTGATAAGCCGCCCTAATTTGGGCTTCTGTCACACCAGATTTCAATTTACAGGTAATTGTGGCAAGAATACCGCGTGAGAAATTGCCTAAATGAGGGGTAAAAATCACCTCTGTACCTAAATGAGTAGTGATTTCAGGCTGATGACGATGGTTAAAAACACCATACGGTTGCAAACTAATTTCACAGAAGCTATTGGTGATCGACGCTTTTCGGCCAGCGCCACTGACACCACTGACAGCGTTGATAACAGGCCAATGTTCTGTATCTAATAAATTTTGTTCAAGCAACGGTTTCAAGGAAAGTTGGGAAACAGTGGGGTAACAGCCGGGAACAGCAATCAATTGAGCTTGCCTGATTTTCTCTGCTTGCCATTCTGCCAATCCATATACCGCTTGCTCCAACCACCGAGTATTTTTATGTTCAAACCCGTAGTATTTTTTATAGAACTGTGTATCTTTCACGCGATAGGCACCAGATAAATCAAACACGATACAACCTGCTGCCAGAAATATCGGGACAATATCATGGCTGACTTCATGGGCAGTGGCGAGAAAGACCACATCAATCCCTTTTGCCGCTTCACTCACATCGGCCAACGGCTGTAAGGGCAAATCAAGAATACCCTTATATTGTGGATGAAGTTCTGAAAAACATTTCCCTGCATCTAAACTTTGAGAAGAAACCATCAAGCCGGAGAGATGGACATAGGGATGACGTTGCAGATATGCTGCTAACTCAGCTCCGGTATAACCACTGGCACCAACTATCAGCGTATTCAACATGGGATTTATTCACCTTATAGTATTAACCCAATAGTATTAATTCAATGACTTTATTGCATTTATATGCAATTAATTTGCATGAATATTGATACTATTATGAGTAAGGGCTGTCAACAGTGAATATTAAATTACCGTCTTTTATTAAATTATATCATCAGCTCATTGCGGCTCCTTCTATCAGCGCAACTGATGCTGAACTTGATCAAAGTAATGAAGTTGTTATCAATCTGCTGGCAGAATGGCTAAAAGAGATCGGGTTTACCATTGAAATTCAACCCGTTCCTGAAACCAGAGGTAAATTCAATCTGCTGGCAACATTGGGCAGTGGTTCGGGGGGTTTACTGCTATGTGGTCATACAGATACCGTTCCTTTTGATGAGGGACGCTGGACACAAGATCCCTTCACATTGACCGAGCGCGATGGCAAATTATATGGACTTGGGACGGCTGATATGAAAGGCTTCTTTGCCTTTATCATTGATGCGTTGCGGGATATCGATGTCAGCAAACTATCTCACCCTCTTTATATTCTCGCTACCGCTGACGAAGAAACATCAATGGCAGGTGCACGCTACTTTGCTGCCAATGCTCATATTCGGCCTGATTTTGCCATCATTGGCGAACCGACATCATTACAGCCAATCCGCGCCCATAAAGGGCATATAGCCCAGGCTATCCGCATTGAAGGAAAATCAGGGCATTCCAGCGATCCAGCGCGGGGTGTCAATGCCATTGATCTGATGCACGAATCCATTACCCAGCTAATAAAACTACGCCACACCTTGCAAGAGCGCTATCACAATCCGGCGTTCGTCATCCCTTACCCAACCATGAATTTCGGCCATATTCATGGCGGTGATGCTGCAAATCGTATTTGTGCCTGCTGTGAACTGCATATGGATATCCGTCCGCTGCCCGGATTGACCTTGCAGGATTTGAATGGGTTGCTGAATGACGCACTGGAACCCGTAAAACAGCGCTGGCCTGGTCGCCTGAACGTGACAGAACTTCATCCCCCCATTCCGGGCTATGAATGTCCGACAAACCACAAACTGGTCGGCGTGATTGAAAAACTGTTGGGAACCAAAGCAGATACCGTCAATTACTGTACGGAAGCGCCTTTTATTCAGGAGTTGTGTCCAACATTGGTTTTAGGGCCTGGCTCGATTGAACAAGCGCACCAGCCCGATGAATTTTTGGATATGGCATTTATTGAGCCAACGAGAAGATTGCTTTCACAGCTTGTGGCGCATTTTTGTTTGAATGTGGGTTAAAGCTGTACTGTTTCCCAGCCGTCAAATGGCTAATCCTCTGCAAAAGTGTTCATAATTAGTACCATAAATGGACTGGGAGTACCCGGTCGGCGTTATAACCTCGGTGAATGCATCGGGGTTTTTCGCTAACTCTCCAACATGAATTTCTTTCCTGATCACTTTGAATATTCCTCATTGGAAATAGGCCATTTCTCGATTGACTAAAAACTCCGCTTCGCCCATTCTATTTGGACATCTAAATGGATAGACATATAAACACTTAAACATCTAAAAATAAGCGGGCAAAAGTTCCGTTTGTTCATGAGGGCACAGGGTATGAGTTTTTTTCACGCTAATCAGCGAGAAGCGCTGAACCAGAATCTGGCTGAACTTGAAGGGCAAATTCGTGTTTCCTTTGAATTCTTTCCACCCAGAACGGCTGAGATGGAACAAACCCTGTGGAAATCCATTGATCGCTTGAGCAAGCTGAAACCTAAGTTTGTTTCTGTTACCTATGGCGCCAACTCTGGCGAACGTGATCGCACGCATAGCATTATCAAGGATATTAAAGAAAAAACGGGCCTTGATGCAGCCCCACACCTGACTTGCATTGATGCCAGCCGTGCAGAGCTAAGCAACATTGCTCATGATTATTGGCAAAACGGCATTCGTCATATTGTGGCATTACGTGGTGATTTACCGGCTAACGGTTGTAAACCAGAAATGTATGGTGCTGATTTAGTTGAGCTATTAAAAAAAGAAGCAGATTTTGATATCTCCGTTGCAGCTTATCCAGAAGTGCATCCAGAAGCGAAAAGTGCACAGGCAGACTTGATCAATTTAAAACATAAAATTGATGCTGGAGCCAATCGCGCCATTACCCAATTCTTTTTTGATGTGGAAAGTTATCTGCGTTTTCGTGATCGCTGTGTCGCAACAGGGATTGACGCAGAAATTGTACCAGGGATCTTACCAGTCTCGAACTTCCGTCAATTGCAACGATTTGCTTCAATGACTAACGTTCGGATCCCAAGCTGGATGACCAGAATGTTTGAAGGATTAGATGATGATCCGGAAAGTCGCAACTTAGTCGGTGCATCTATTGCAATGGATATGGTGAAAATTCTCAGTCGTGAGGGCGTGAAAGATTTTCATTTTTATACCCTAAATCGGGCAGAATTGAGTTATGCCATCTGCCATACATTGGGAGTACGCCCTTGCTAATTAATTTACCCGCTACGTCTCAGAAGCCGAACAGTTTCCCCATTCGGCTTCTATGATTCAAAAATATTTAAACTATCCTGTATTGCGCATTCCTGCCGCGACGCCGGCAATTGTCACCATCAGCGCCTGCTCAAGATGCGGATCAGGATTTTCCTGCTGACGGGAACGCTGTAGTAATTCGGCCTGTAGTACGTTCAACGGATCGGTATACACATTACGCAAAGCGATGGACTCAGCGATCCACGGCAAATCCGCCATCAATTGCTCATCCTGCGCAATGGTCAGTACCGTTTTGATATCCTCCGCCAGTTGGTTACGCAATTTTACGCCTAACGGCCACAGTTTCGGTTCTACCAAACGCTGATCGTAATATTCTGCTAACCACAAATCTGCTTTGGCAAATACCATCTCCAACATGGCAATACGCGTGTTAAAGAATGGCCAGTCGCGACACATATCCGTTAAAACTGGCAAGTTACCGGCATCGATCACCCGTTGCAGCGCCGCACCTGCACCTAACCATGCCGGTAGCATCAAGCGGTTTTGCGTCCAGGCAAATATCCACGGGATCGCCCGCAAACTTTCAACGCCTCCTGTCGGGCGTCGTTTAGCCGGCCGCGAACCCAAAGGCAGTTTTGCCAACTCTTGTTCCGGTGTTGCTGCCCGAAAATAAGGCACAAATTCCGGTTGCTCACGAACATAATCACGATACATATCACAGGAAACATCGGAGAGTGTATCCATAATCTGGCGCCATTCCGGTTTCGGCTCCGGTGGCGGCAATAAGTTTGCTTCCAGAATCGCACTGGCATACAAGGCCAAACTGCTGATCGTTACCTGCGGCAAACCAAACTTAAAGCGGATCATTTCCCCCTGCTCTGTTACGCGAAACCCGCCTTTCAGACTACCCGGCGGTTGGGAGAGTAAAGCCGAATGGGCAGGAGCACCACCACGGCCAATCGTACCTCCACGCCCGTGGAACAGGGTAAGCGTCACGCCCTCTTTTTCACACACTTTAATTAATGCATCCTGTGCCCGATATTGTGCCCACGACGCCGCCATCACCCCTGCATCTTTAGCAGAATCGGAGTAACCAATCATCACCATCTGCTTATCCTTAATCAGATCGCGATACCACTCAATTCCCAATAGTTGTCGAATCACGCCTTCAGCATTGTTCAGGTCATCAAGGGTTTCGAATAACGGCGCGACAGGCAATGACAATGGGCATCCCGCCTCTTTCAGCAATAATTTTACCGCCAAGACATCAGAAGGCACTTTCGCCATGGAAATAACATAAGCCGCAATCGAATCTTGTGGTGATTCAGCAATAACCTTGCAGGTATCGAAAACTTCTTGTGTTTCTGCGCTTGGCTGCCAATCACGCGGGATTAGAGGACGTTTTGATTGCAACTCTCTCAACAGAAATGCCTGCTTTTCGGCTTCAGGCCAGCTCGCATAATCGCCCATTGCCAGATATTGCGTCAGTTCAGCAATCGCATCAGTATGGCGGGTACTTTCCTGACGGATATCAATACGCACCAAAGACAAACCAAAGCTACGAATGCGGCGCAAGGTATCCAGTAATTGCCCGTTCGCGATAATTTCCATACCACAATCTTTCAGGGATTGATAACAAGCATATAACGGTTGCCATAACTGTTCGTTATGCAGGAGTAGATCCGCTGGTGGTAAAGCTTGCTCGCCTTTAAGGTGTTTTTCCAGATAAGCCAGCGTGTTACTTAATTGCGTACGCAATTGTTTGGCAATCTCACGGTAAGGCTCTAAAACGTGCTCACCTCCCACCATTTGGCGAAGTTCAGGCGTACATTCCGACATGGAGAGTTCAGAAACTAAAACCTGAATGTCTTTCAGGAACAGATCTGCGGCCTTCCAACGACTCAGCAATAAAACATGACGGGTAATTTCGGCAGTAACGTTAGGATTACCATCACGATCTCCTCCCATCCAAGAGGTAAAACGTACTGGCACCGCTTCCACTGGCAAGCTATAACCAATGGATTCTTCCAGTTGTTCATTGAATTCACGCAGAAATGCCGGCACACCTTCCCACAAGCTGTTTTCGACCACAGCAAAACCCCATTTTGCTTCATCAATTGGGGTAGGACGAATCTTACGGATCTCATCAGTATGCCATGATTGGGCAATCAACTGACGCAACCGACGCATGATGTTATTACATTCATAATCGGCCAAATCGTCATGATCAAGCTGTGCCAGACAGCCATTCACTTCAACCAACTTATGAATCAGGGTACGGCGGGCAATTTCTGTCGGATGCGCAGTCAGAACCAATTCAATCGCCAGCTCATTGACCGCCTTGATCAAATCGTCATTGCTGAATTGTTTGTCTTTAAGTCGGTTGAACAGTGCTGCCAGCGCTACCGGATTACTTGCCGCTTCGCCATGCGGAGAAATGCTGTGATATTGTTCGGCAACATTAGTCAGATTTAAAAACTGGTTAAACGCCCGGACAACAGGCAATAATTCATCATTGGATAAATTTTCCAGCGTTGATAAAAGCTGCTGGCGGTCAGCCTCGTTACCTGCACGGGATGATTTAGATAACTTCCTGATCGTTTCAACTTTATCAAGAATATCTTCTCCCAAAGCTTCTTTAATTGTCTCGCCCAGCAACTTACCGAGCATACTGACATTACTTCGCATTGCGGAATATTGTTGATTCATGTGGTTCCTGGCCTTGTGTTGCTGTATGTCACCTATTTCACCAATCGATTGGTGACCCTATTTTCTGTCTGAATGCTTCATGTTTTGCTGTAAAACGTGTTCTTCTGTTTATTTCTAACGTTCTATTCATATCAGAAAACAAACAATTTGGGCGAATTTTATGAAATTTTAAAAGAGAAAAAGGCGTGTTTGATTGATTGGATAGCGGTGTGAACATCAGCAGGGATAACCTGTTATATCCCTGCCAAAGCCTGATTGAACAATAGAAAGAAAATCCTCGCCTATAGAAATATTGGACTACAGAAGTTGCGACAGACGATTTAAATCCGATTGGATTGCCCCCGCGGTGACATCTCGTCCCGCTCCTGGCCCACGGATCACTAGCGGATTATCACGATACCAACGGCTCTCTATCGCAAAGACATTATCTGCCGGCAGCAGCGAAGCCAATGGATGATCGCTACGCACCGCTTCCACACCAACTTTCGCCTTGCCACTGGCATCAAAACGTGCGACATACCGTAGTACCATGCCCATTTCCTGTGCCGCTTCCAACCGTTGCAGCATTTGCTCATTAATGGCAGCACTGTTTTCAAAAAACTCTTCAATGGAACCGCTCCGAGCCTCTGTCGGTACCAGAGACTCAACACGCACATGATCAGGCTCTATTTCATAACCCGCCTCGCGAGCCAGAATAACCAACTTACGCATCACATCCTGGCCAGACAGATCAATGCGCGGATCGGGTTCCGTCAACCCTTGCTGCCATGCTTGTTCAACTAAATCACTGAAAGGCACAGAACCATCAAATTGCAAGAACAGCCAGGATAATGTGCCGGAAAAAACACCACTGATGGACAGAATGGTATCACCGCTTTCCCGCAGATCCCTGACAGAGTGATGGATCGGTAGCCCTGCACCCACTGTGGCGTTGTATAACCAATGACGCCCGGTTTTTGCAAAGGCATCGCGGATCATACGGTATGTATTGCTGTCGGAAGAACCGGCAACTTTGTTGGCACTGACAACGTGGAATCCATAACTGGCAAAATAGATATACTCTTTGGCTAATTCTTCACTTGCCGTGACATCCAATACAACTAAATCATCATAAGGATGTGCCCGCATCCATAAAAACAGAGCATCTTCTTCATGTTCAGTCGCTTCATCATCAAAGAAGGCCAATGCCCGACTGGCATCAATACCCTGATAATTCAGCAAACTCCGGCGACTATCGACGACACCCGCCAGAATAAATTCAAAATCGCTGCGAGCGGAAATGTTCTTCTGTTCACGGGCGAATAACTCTAGCCATCGGGAACCAATATTTCCTTTGCCAAACAGCACCAAACCGATGCGTTTTTCTGCCCTAAACAGGCTTTGGTGCAATCCCTGAATCAAATGCGATGTCTGATTCGAACGCAATACAGCAACCAGACTAATGTCATCTTCTGCGTGCCAGATAAACTCAACCGGCTGATCTTTTAATTGTTGATAAAAGCGATGGCTATGCAGCGGATTCTTGCATACACCTGCCCCCACTAACGCCACCAGCGCCAAACCTTCACGCAAAGAAAGTTTGCCGGATAAGGAAGCATCCTGCAAAACATCAAGGGCGCTATTCACAATCTCAGAGGTATAGCAAAGTTGGATCAAGTTGCAATCTGCATGTAACCCTGTTGCCAATGGCCGGATTTGGGCGCGCTTCAACAAAGAATCAATATCCTTATAGATTTGTTTGAAATCGTGAGCGGGAGAAACATGCAATTCAATCAGGCAGACATCATCATGGCTGGTCACAATTTTTGCTCCTGTCCCCGTTGCCAGCACCCGTTCAATACGAGTGGAGCCTTGTTCAGGCTGATAACTGCAACGCAATTGCAGATCAATATCGCTGAGAGAAACAGGCTGCAATGTACGGGTATGAAGAACAGGTGCTGCCAAACGTGCCAATTCACTGGCTTCGTCCAAACGCAGCAATGGCAGTAGGCAGGCATCTTTGACTTTACGCGGATCAGCACTGTAAACACCCGCCACATCACTCCAAATTGTGACTTTTTTGGCTCCCGCCAAAGCCCCAACTTGGGTCGCAGAATAGTCACTGCCATTGCGACCCAATAATACCGTTTCCCCCTTCTGGTTACTGGAGATAAAACCGGTAACTACTAAACGCTTATGGGGATTTTGGATCAATAATTGGCTAAGCAGGGGCTGAGATAAACTGATATCAACTTGCGGCTGCGCAATACGCTCTGCCCGCAGGAATTGACGCGCATCTAGCCATGCACTGGAGATACCCTTATTTTCCAGCACTGCCGCCATTAAACGGGCAGACCAGATTTCCCCATGACCGACAACTTCGGCATATGTGATATCGGTGACGGGCTTATCCAGCAATACACTCAATCTTTCCAGATCAGCGATAAACATTGCGTTTAGTTCTTCTGCAACTGCTTCGGGCAACAAACCACGGATCAATTCTTGCTGGTAACGCCGCAAAGACTGCTGTATTTGATGTGCTGATATCCGATCACTCTGACTCAACTTAAGCCAATCGATCAACTGGTTAGTCGTACTCCCCGCTGCCGATACCACCATCAAATCACCCGGCAAGCTGTAGTTCGCCATAATTTCAGCAACCCGCTGATAACATTTCACATCAGCCAGACTGCTGCCACCAAATTTATGTAACTGACGGCCAGATTCCGCCCCCGCTGTTGCCAGTATACTCATGATTACCTCGTTGCCGCTGCCTGAAACGCATTATCCAAATCAGCAATTAAATCCTGACTATCTTCAATTCCTACAGAGACACGAAGAAGCAAATCCGTAATCCCTGCCTGAGCCCTTGCTTCTGCCGACATTCCCGCGTGAGTCATGGTTGCAGTATGAGAAATCAACGATTCCACACCACCGAGAGATTCAGCCAAGGTAAATAATTTTAACGCAGATAAGAAACGACGCATGGCCTGTTCATCACCATCCAGTTCGAAACTGAGCATCGCCCCAAAACCTTGCTGTTGCTTAACAGCAATTTCATGCCCCGGATGGTTCTTCAGTGCAGGATAGAAGAGTCTTTTCACTTGGGGCTGCTGTTGCAGATAATCCACAATGGCAACAGCATTGCTTTGTTGGAGTAATACGCGGGCAGATAATGTACGGATGCCACGCAATAGCAGATAGCTATCAAAGGCCGCAGCCGTCACGCCAATATTGTTCGCCCACCAAGCCAGCTCTTCCGCGATAGCAGACTCTTTAGCGATAATTGCTCCCGCAATCAGATCAGAGTGCCCATTCAAATATTTCGTGCAGGAATGCACCACTAAATCTGCCCCCAACTCCAATGGCTTTTGCAATACAGGGCTTAAGAAAGTGTTATCAACGATAGCTAATGCCCCAATTTCATGAACCAATGCACAAATGTATTGAATATCAACAATCCGCAACAGAGGATTACTCGGTGTTTCAATCAATACCAGTTTGGGCTTTTTAGCCAATGCCTGTTGCAACGCCTGTTTATCTGACTGATCAACAAAAAGCACCTTGTATGCACCACGCTTGCTTAGACTGTCAAACAGACGGTAACTACCGCCATAACAATCATGAGGAGCTACCAATAAATCTCCTGGTTTCAGAAATACGGTACAGAGCAGATGAATCGCTGACATGCCACTGCTGGTCATGACTGCACCAGCTCCCCCTTCCAGCTCGGCCAAAACCTGTTGAACCACATCACGGCCAGGGTTGCCACGGCGCGAGTAATCATGAGCCCTGGGTTCATTAAAACCGGTAAAGTTGTATGTACTGGAAAGATAGATAGGCGGAACAACACAACCATATTGTTCATCAATATTTGAACCACTGTGAACCGCAATTGTCGCTTGCTTACATCCCATAACCTTTCCCCATCATCGTTATTATTAGCGTCACGCAAGAATAACGACTGGAAAGATAGACGTCAATACATCTAGACATCCAAATTATTTTGCGGTTTAATATCACAATTCCATGACTGTCATTACACTTCATATGTCTTCTGGTTATTTTTTATAAATTAGTACGGGTGGGGCGATATAGTCGACAAGCTAATTATGTTAGACTATTGCATTATCGATATGAAAACAGATCAGAAATTCCTTCCAATTTCTAATCTCAATTACTTGATTCAAAAATTATTTAAGGTATCTCATGGCTGAGTGGAATGGTGAGTATGTCAGCCCTTATGCTGAACATGGCAAAAAAAGTGAACAGGTCAAAAAAATTACAGTTTCAATCCCGCTAAAGGTATTGAAAATCCTGACTGATGAGCGCACCCGTCGTCAGGTGAATAATCTGCGTCATGCAACAAACAGCGAATTGCTGTGTGAAGCTTTTCTGCATGCGTTCACTGGACAGCCTCTGCCTAATGATAACGATTTGCGCAAAGAACGCCATGATGAAATCCCGGAAGCCGCGAAAATCATGATGCGTGAACGAGGTATTGATCCTGATACATGGGAATATTGATAACAAAAACGCCCGATGCGAAACATCGGGCGTTTTTGTTTTAACTATCCGGCCTGTATGGATGACAGACAGGAAAAAGTCATTACTTCTTAGTACCTGGAACGCTGAAACGTTTGTTAAAGCGATCAACACGACCACCAGTCGCAACATCACGCTGCTTACCGGTGTAGAACGGGTGGCATGCACCACAGACGTCCAGGTTCAGATCGTGACCTACAGTAGAGTTGATTTTGATTACATTACCGCAAGAGCAATTTGCAGTAATTGCTTCGTATTTAGGATGGATACCTTGTTTCATGGGAAACCTCTGTTCAGGCCGTGTCGCTATCCAGCCTTGTTTTGCTGCCAGACACCACACGTCGTGTTGATAAAAAATATGTATCGGTAATTTCTATACCAAAGGCGGCGGATCATACAGAATATCTGTTTATTGCGCAATGAAATCTGCGGATTTGCTATGATACTCTTATCGCTATACGTTCTTTCATCTGGTCATTAATCATCCGGAAATTGCCTTATGACAGTTGTTCAGGTTGCATTACCTGTCCCCCTAACCCGCACGTTTGATTATCTACTGCCTACAGGATTACCTTTGCCAGCTATCGGTGTTCGAGTATTCGTACCTTTTGGTAAGCGTAATGCGATAGGTATCGTCACTGGTATCACTGATAGCAGCGAATTTCCTCCTGAACAACTCAAGTCTATTTCCACTATTCTTGATGTCCAGTCCCTTTTTCCCAACGATCTCTGGCAATTGCTCCAGTGGGCAGTCAGCTATTATCACTATCCGCTGGGCGAAGTTTTGTTCCATGCCTTGCCAGTGTTGCTACGGCAGGGAAAACCGGCAGAATTTTCCCCACTCTGGCAATGGCAAGTCACTGAGGCAGGCCGTGAACTCCCGCTTACACAACTCAAGCGCTCCGCCAAACAACAAAAGGCGTTGGCCGCTTTGCGCCAACGCCCCGTTTATCGTCATCAAGTCTCTGAATTGGAGTTAAGCGAAAGCGCACTGCAATCACTGAAAAAGAAATCACTGATCGCTCTGCATCCCATCCAACCAGAAGCGGAAAATTGGCGTGCGCATTTTAAAACCATTGGCGAACGGTTAAAGCTCAATACAGAACAAGCTACTGCGGTAGGCGCCATCCGGGAAGAAGATAAAACCTTTTCTCCGTGGCTACTGGCGGGAATCACAGGATCAGGTAAAACAGAAGTGTATCTCAGTATACTGGAGAACATTCTTGCACAAGGTAAACAGGCTCTCATTTTAGTGCCGGAAATTGGTTTGACACCACAGACTATTCGCCGATTCCGGGAACGTTTCAACGCCCCCATCGATGTTCTGCACTCAGCCTTGAATGACAGCGAACGGCTGGCAGTTTGGCTAAAGGCGAAAAGAGGGGAAAATGCCATCGTTATCGGTACACGATCTGCGCTGTTTACCCCCTTTGCTCATCTGGGTGTCATCATTATCGATGAAGAACATGACAGTTCTTACAAACAGCAAGAAGGCTGGCGCTATCATGCCCGCGATCTGGCCGTGTTCCGGGCGAAAAAAGAGGGCATTCCGATTATTATGGGTTCTGCCACCCCCGCACTGGAAACGCTATATAATGTGCAACAGGGGAAATATCGCCACCTCACCTTAACTCAACGGGCAGGCCACGCCCAACCAGCCACTCAGCATTTACTGGATCTGAAAGGCTTGCCATTGACAGTTGGATTATCCCAGCCGCTCATCAATCGCATGGGTGAACATCTCAAAGCTGACAATCAGGTTATCCTATTTCTGAACCGTCGTGGTTATTCTCCTGCCCTGCTCTGTCACGAATGCGGCTGGATAGCAGAATGCCAACGCTGTGATCACTATTACACCCTACACCAAAATCACCGCCACCTGCGTTGCCATCACTGTGACAGCCAGCGCCCAATCCCACGCCAATGCCCGCAATGTGGCTCTACTAACTTAATTCCCGTTGGCTTGGGCACTGAGCAACTTGAAGATGGCATTACAAAATTGTTTCCCAATACTCCGGTTACCCGCATCGACCGTGATACCACCAGCCGCAAAGGAGCACTGGAACAGCAACTGGCCGAAGTACATCAAGGTGGCGCCCGCATTTTGATTGGCACTCAAATGTTGGCAAAAGGCCACCATTTCCCCGATGTGACACTGGTCGCCTTACTGGATGTCGATGGCGCCTTGTTTTCTGCTGATTTCCGGGCTGCCGAACGTTTTGCCCAACTCTATACCCAAGTCTCCGGCCGGGCTGGACGAGCCGGAAAGCGGGGAGAAGTCGTCCTCCAAACCCACCACCCTGAACACCCACTTTTACAAATATTGTTGGAAAAAGGCTACGATGCCTTTGCCCAGCAAGCGATGGAAGAGCGCCAGCAAGTTCACCTACCTCCTTTTGTGAGCCATATCCTGCTCCGCGCAGAAGATCACGACAATCAGCAAGCTCCCGCATTTTTGCAACAAATGCGCCAACTGTTTGAACATCATGCACAGCCTGATAATCATTTATGGATCATGGGACCCGTACCCGCATTGCAGGCCAAACGTGGCGGTCGTTATCGTTGGCAGTTGATGATTCAGCACCCTTCCCGCATTTTTCTCCAGAAAATGATGGCCGGAATCTATCCCCAAATCACTACACTGCCACAAGCACGTAAAGTGAAATGGAACATTGATGTTGATCCCAGCGAAAGTTGATAATTATTTCTTTAATTTGCGAAGCACCTCTAAGAAATGATTCATATCACACTTTTTATGCAAACAAAGTAACAGATTGATCGGTTAATCAGCTTAAAATGAAATTATTAATATAACTGTAGAAAACAATCCGCCAGCACTTCCTTTTCAGGCAAGACTGGCGTTTTTTTAGCAGCCGGATAGCAATCGTTTCGCTGCCTGTGGAGAGTGAGGAGTGAACTATGGAAAAAAAGAAATGCGCGCGGGTAACCATGAAAGATGTTGCCAAAGTGGCTGGTGTTTCTACCGCAACTGTATCAAGAACATTAATGAATCCTGACAAGGTTTCTGCCCGTACACGCCAGAAGGTCGAAAATGCGGTGTTGGAAGTAGGTTATTATCCCCACAATCAGGCCAAAAATTTACGGCGTAATGTATCCAGAACCATCTTGGTTCTTGTGCCCAATATCAGTGATCCTTTTTTTACTGAGGTTATTCGGGGTATTGAAGAAACCGCTACTGAACATGGTTACCTGGTTCTGATTGGTGATTGCAAGCATCAACAGCAACAAGAACATGCGTTTATCAATCTTCTGATCACCAAACGCATTGATGGTATGGTGCTACTGGGTTCCAACATTCCTTTCGATGTTTCCAAAGAAGAACAGAAAAACCTGCCTCCCATGGTGATGGCCAATGAATTCACTCCGGAACTGGAACTCCCCACTGTCCATATTGACAACCTGACAGCCGCCTTCAATGCCACTCATCATTTGCAAAAACTGGGACACAAACGCATTGCCTGCATTACCGGGCCGGAAACCATGCCATTGTGCCACTATCGCTTGCAGGGTTACATCCAGGCATTGCGACGCACAGGGGAAGACATTCGCGAAGAATATATTCTCCGCGGTGATTTCACCTATGAAAGCGGAGCGACATTGGCGGCAACCCTGCTTACCCTGCCAGAGCCTCCAAGCGCTATTTTCTGCCATAGTGATGTCATGGCAATGGGCGCAATGTGGCAAGCTAAAAAAATGGGATTAAAATTACCAGAGGATCTCTCTGTTGTCGGTTTCGATAATTTAAACTTGGCCCAATACTGCGAACCGGCCCTAACCACAGTGGAACATCCCCGTTATGAGATTGGGTATCATTCCATTCTGTTATTGCTGGAACAGCTTCAAGGCCGTTTGGTTTCCAAAGATTCAAGATTATTGGAGGCAGAATTGATTATTCGTGCGAGTACTTGTTCGCCCAAAAGCTAGGCAAATAACGACAGCTTAAGTAACATTAGTTATCTATTCTTTAATTTTTTAAATAACTCAGCGAATTAAACAGTGGCACAACGAGATTATGTGAGTCGCGGGCGTAGCAATCCCCGTCGGAAAAGTACTGGTAAGAAAAAAAATCAGGCTCAAGGATTACCCAAAACTACATTAGCCGTTGCAGTGGCCTTGGTGGTCATGTTTATTGGTGGGCTTTATTTCATCGTACACAATAAACAGGCAGAAAATAAGCAGGGAGAAAGTGCACAAAATGCCTCACAGTCCCATCATCAAACCAAAGGACAAGGCCTGCCACCAAAACCAGAAGAACGCTGGAGTTATATCAAGGAATTGGAAAACCGTCCGGTGAATGAATCTTCCATACAGGAAGGCGATGCAACAGTAAATAAACCGCTAAACCATCCTCCTCAACTAACACCTGAGCAGAAACAGCTGCTCGAACAAATACAAGCAGATATGCGCCAGCCGCCTATTTCATTGAAAGAGGTGCCTTATAACAGTGAACCGGTTCCACGTTCGCGAGTGATCAATCCTCCTGCACAACAGCAATATACTGAACAGATTTTGCCAGAACAAAAGTCAGCAGCCGTGCCGGAAAAAAAGCCTTCAACGTCTTCCCAAACCAGTACAAAGTCTGAGGTAAATGAGACGAAATTGATGCTACAATGCGGTTCTTTCCGCACAATGGAACAGGCGGAATCCGTCCGTGCCAACCTTGCATTCGCAGGCATTGAGAGTCAGATTACCACGAAAGACAATTGGAACCGTGTTGTACTTGGCCCTTATAAAAATAAAGCCAGCGCTGAGAAAATGCGCGAACGTGTCGCAGGTGCCGGTGTACCTGGCTGTATTCTCCGCCCTACCGGGGGTTGAAAAAGCAGAAAGCTCCCCCATCTTAGTCTCTAATAATATACACATGGTGCTTTTATCAGCAGTACGCAATCAATTGTGAGATAACAAATTAATGCTCCGTGTGTACCATCTTCTATTTTGTAACCAGGGGCTAACTCGTGACTACAATCGTAAGTGTTCGCCGTAATGGCAAAGTTGTCATCGGTGGTGATGGACAAGCAACAATGGGTCATACCGTTATGAAAGGCAATGTCCGCAAAGTACGCCGCCTTTACCATGACAAAGTCATCGCGGGTTTTGCCGGCGGTACTGCCGATGCTTTCACGCTGTTCGAGCTGTTTGAACGGAAACTCGAAATGCATCAAGGGCACCTGACCAAAGCAGCCGTTGAACTAGCCAAAGATTGGCGAACGGATCGCATGCTGCGCAAACTGGAAGCCCTGCTTGCTGTCGCAGATGAAAATGCTTCTCTGATCATTACAGGCAATGGTGATGTTATTCAGCCAGAAAATGACCTTATCGCCATTGGTTCCGGTGGATCATACGCACAGGCTGCTGCCCGCGCTATGCTGGAAACAACCGAACTCAGCGCCAGAGAAATCGCAGAACGCGCTTTAACTATCGCTGGCGATATCTGCATCTACACCAACCATAATCACAACTTCGAAGAACTGCCTTCGAAAGCGTAAGGATAGATAGTATGTCTGAAATGACTCCTCGCGAAATTGTCAGCGAACTAAATAATCATATTATCGGCCAGGACAAAGCAAAACGTGCCGTTGCTATTGCCCTGCGTAACCGCTGGCGTCGCATGCAGTTAGATGAATCACTGCGTTATGAAGTCACTCCAAAAAATATTTTGATGATAGGCCCAACCGGTGTCGGTAAAACCGAGATTGCCCGTCGTCTGGCAAAACTGGCCAATGCTCCCTTTATCAAGGTTGAGGCAACTAAGTTCACCGAAGTGGGTTATGTTGGTAAAGAAGTCGATTCCATCATTCGTGATCTCACTGACGTAGCAGTAAAAATAGTCCGTCTGCAATCCATTGAGAAGAACCGCTATCGTGCAGAAGAGTTAGCAGAAGAACGTATTCTGGATGTCCTGCTGCCACCAGCAAAAAATAACTGGGGACAGACTGAAACTCAAGCTGAACCGTCTTCAACTCGTCAGGCATTCCGCAAGAAATTGCGTGAAGGCCAGTTAGACGATAAAGAAATTGAAATTGAAGTTTCAGCCGCTCCAGTTGGTGTTGAAATCATGGCACCTCCGGGCATGGAAGAGATGACGAATCAGTTACAATCCATGTTCCAAAACCTAGCAGGCCAGCGTCAAAAAAGCCGTAAGATGAAAATCAAAGACGCATTCAAATTGCTGGTCGAAGAAGAAGCGGCAAAATTGGTCAATCCTGAAGAACTGAAACAGCAGGCAATTGATGCAGTTGAACAACACGGCATCGTTTTTATTGATGAGATCGATAAGATTTGTAAACGCGGTCAAACTTCCGGTCCAGATGTTTCCCGTGAAGGTGTTCAGCGCGATCTGCTGCCACTTGTCGAAGGCTGTACCGTTTCCACTAAACACGGCATGGTCAAAACTGATCACATCCTGTTTATCGCCTCCGGTGCATTCCAGGTTGCCAGCCCTTCTGATCTGATCCCAGAACTTCAAGGCCGCTTGCCAATCCGTGTTGAATTGCAAGCCCTGACCACCGAAGACTTTGAACGTATCCTGACCGAACCAAATGCCTCACTGACTGAACAGTACAAAGCTCTGATGGCAACGGAAGGCATGAACATTGAATTCACGACTGACGGCATCCGTAAAATCGCGGAAGCAGCATGGCAAGTCAATGAAACCACTGAAAATATCGGTGCCCGTCGTTTGCACACTGTGCTTGAACGTATGATGGAAGACATCTCTTTTAACGCCAGCGAACGTCAAGGACAAACTGTCGAAATCAATGCCGATTACGTCAAAGAGCACTTGGACGAACTGGTTGCAGATGAAGATTTGAGTCGGTTTATTTTATAATCAGTCATATTATTGGTTTGATTAGCGCCAATAATTCGCCGGACTGATCAAAATGGGGGGCTTTTAGCCTCCCATTTTGCTATTTTCGATGGTATAAAATTTATTACATCAATCATAATGACAAACAGTGACAATATGAGCTCAACAACGTCTATCAGTCAGATGCAGGCATGGCTGGAAAGTTTACGCCCCAAAACGCTCCCACTGGCTGTTGCTGCCGTCATAATGGGTTCAGCCCTTGCGTCATGGACAGGTCATTTCAAATGGCCTGTCGCGTTACTGGCTTTATTAACTGCGGCCCTGCTGCAAATTCTTTCTAACCTCGCCAACGATTATGGTGATGTCACCAAAGGCAGTGACACAGAAAAGCGCATTGGCCCAAATCGTGGTATGCAAAAAGGCCTGATTACTGCAAAGCAGATGAAAAATGCATTGAAGCTCACTGTGCTACTCTCCTGTTTATCAGGAAGTTCCCTGATTGCTGTAGCTTGCAATAATCCAAACGACATTATCGGATTCTTGATCTTGGGGTTACTGGCGATTGTCGCAGCTATCACTTATACAGTGGGTACTCGTCCTTATGGCTATCTGGGGTTGGGGGACATTTCTGTCCTGATTTTTTTTGGCTGGTTGAGCGTTCTTGGTACCTACTATCTGCAAGCCGGTACTTTTTCCATAAGCACCGTTTTGCCCGCAACTGCCAGTGGCTTACTTTCTGTGGCAGTCTTGAACATTAATAACCTACGCGATATCGAAAGTGACCGCCAAAACGGCAAAAATACGCTGGCTGTCCGGTTAGGAGGAAAAAAGGCTCGCTATTACCATGCAGCCGTTCTGCTAACTGCCATGCTCTGCCTTGTCACCTTCACGCTCCTATACCTGAATAATTTGTTTAGTTGGTTGTTCCTGCTCGCTTTTCCTCTGCTGTTAAAACATATGGTGCAAGTGCTGCGTGATCCAACCGCTGAAGGTATGCGTCCCAAATTGGTACAAATGGTCAAAGCAGCATTATTGACCAATATTCTGTTTTCCATTGGATTGGTACTTAATTAAGCAAATAGGCATCAATTTTACATATAGGTTTCAAGATTGATGGTTTTGCCAACACTGGCTTTAACAGGATATACTGTCCGTTCCTTGCATAAACCAGACGTAAATCCCATGAAATATGATACTTCCGAACTTTGTGATATCTATCAAGAAGATATAAATGTGGTAGAACCAATCTTCACCAACTTTGGTGGACGTACTTCATTTGGTGGTCAGATCATCACAGTGAAATGTTTTGAGGACAATGGCCTCCTTTATGATTTACTTGAAGAAAACGGACATGGTCGCATTTTGCTCGTTGATGGTGGTGGATCAGTACGCAAGGCACTCGTTGATGCAGAACTGGCTCAACTCGCCGTCAATAATGAGTGGGAAGGCATTGTTGTCTATGGTGCAGTGCGTCAAGTCGATTATCTCGCAGAGCTTGATATTGGAATTCAGGCAATGGCTGCTATCCCTGCTGGTTCCAATAGCGAAGGGGTGGGAGAAAGCGATATCAGGGTGAATTTTGGTGGCGTCACATTCTTCTCTGGTGACTATCTCTACGCAGATAATACCGGCATTGTCTTATCAGATTTCCCTCTGGAGATTGAGGAAGAGCTAAGTTAAAGTCATATAAAAAAGGGCGCAATTATCGCCCTTTTTCAGCTAAGCCATTGGATACCTTATTGTACATCTTCCATCTTACCCAACAGAGTGCGTAAGCGTTCTTGCCATGCCGATTGTTCTTGTTTGAGCTGCTCATTTTCACGTACCAGAGAATCACGGCTATCTGCCATATTCTGGACATCCTGAGATAAGACGGCATTCTTTTCTTTTAATTCTTCAATTTCCATTTGCAGCAAAGTGATGGTATCAATCGCCTGCTGAACTTTAGATTCTAGCTTCTCAAAAACTTCAAATGACATTCTGGGGCCCCTCTTATAAGCAATGTTATTGATTGTATTTAGCCTATTGACGTCTGTCTAGTTTCATCCTTGCAATGTGCGGCATAACGCGAAATATAGTGACCAAACCCAAATGTCTATAAGATCACATTTCCAAGCTCAATAAAACTGCAAATAAATGCGAATTCGCTCATTTTGTTGACGCAACACGCAGATTTTAATTTCGCTATTTCTCGTTTACGCGCATTAACGATAAATTCACAAGCACCTTTCTCTTAATACATAAGAAAGGACTAATAATTAATCGCTTCCTTGTACTTTTTCATAGGATATAGAAATGAGCCAGACCACAACTCCAACACTATCAGGTCAATGCATTTCCGAATTTCTAGGTACTGCATTGCTCGTTTTTTTTGGTTTAGGCTGCGTTGCTGCTGCCCGAATCGCCGGAGCACAACTGGGTTTATGGGAAATCAGCATTATCTGGGGTTTTGGCGTCGCCCTGGCAGTTTATCTCACTGCCGGAATTTCAGGTGCGCATCTTAACCCCGCAGTGACCATTGCGTTATGCCTGTTTGCCAACTTTGACAGAAAAAAAGTGCTGCCTTACATCATTGCCCAAATGTTCGGTGGCTTTGTCGCAGCACTCGTCATTTACATGATGTATTACAACCTGTTCCTCGATTATGAGCAAGTTCACAACATCGTTCGCGGCTCACAGGAAAGTCTCTTTACTGCGGGAATTTTCTCCACTTACCCTGCTGCCCAGATCTCCGTATTTCATGCGTTTATCGTTGAAGTTATTATTGCAGCCGTTCTGTTATGTCTAATCCTGTCCCTGACTGATGATGGCAATGGCATCCCACGAGGGCCTTTAGCACCACTGTTAATCGGAATTCTTATTGCAGTTATCGGTGGCTCGTTTGGCCCACTGACCGGATTTGCCCTGAACCCCGCTCGTGACTTCGGCCCCAAATTGGTTGCTTACTTGACCGGCTGGGGAGACATTGCCTTAACCGGAGGCCGAGACATTCCTTATTGCCTTGTTCCGTTGGTAGCTCCTATTGTTGGCGCAATTTTAGGTGCTTTTGGCTACCGCAAGCTGATTACTCGCCATTTACCGCGCGAGATTTAAAATACATAAAACCAGGTTATAGTTATGACAATAGAAAATACTACAGAAAAAAAATATATTGTTGCTCTGGATCAGGGCACGACCAGTTCACGCGCCGTTGTACTTGATCACGATGCCAATATTGTCTGCATTTCACAGCGTGAATTCCCGCAAATCTATCCCAAACCAGGCTGGGTAGAACACGATCCAATGGAAATCTGGGCAAGCCAAAGCTCTACCTTAGTTGAAGTGCTGGCAAAAGCTGATATTCGCTCTGATCAAATTGCCAGCATTGGTATTACAAACCAACGAGAAACAACCATTGTCTGGGAAAAAGAAACCGGTAAACCGATTTATAACGCAATTGTATGGCAATGCCGCCGGACAGCAGATATTTGCACCAAACTGAAACAGAAAGAGGGCCTGGAAGAATACATCCGCCACAATACAGGTTTGGTTCTTGATCCTTACTTCTCTGGTACGAAAATAAAATGGATTTTGGATAACGTCGAAGGTGCCCGTCTACGCGCTGAAAATGGTGAACTTTTATTCGGTACAGTCGATACATGGCTGGTCTGGAAAATGACTCAGGGACGCGTACATGTGACCGATTACACCAATGCCTCCCGTACCATGCTGTTTAATATCCATAATCTGGAATGGGATCAAAAAATCCTTGATGAATTGGGCATACCTCGCGTTATGTTACCTAAAGTGGCCGCGTCCTCAGAAATCTATGGCCAAACCAATATCGGCGGTAAAGGTGGCACTCGCATTCCTATTGCAGGTATCGCAGGCGACCAACAAGCGGCTTTATACGGACAACTGTGTGTACACCCCGGAATGGCAAAAAATACTTACGGCACCGGCTGCTTCTTGCTAATGAACACAGGCAAAGATGCTGTTCGTTCCAATCATGGCTTGTTGACAACTGTTTGTTGTGGCCCACGCGGTGAAGTTAATTATGCACTGGAAGGCGCGGTCTTTGTTGGAGGAGCATCCATTCAATGGTTGCGTGATGAATTGAAACTCATCGCGGATGCCACAGATTCAGAATACTTCGCGACCAAAGTCAAAGACAGCAATGGTGTTTATGTTGTTCCTGCCTTTACTGGCCTTGGCGCACCATATTGGGACCCTTACGCCCGTGGTGCTATTTTCGGTCTGACCCGTGGCGCCAATAGCAACCACATTATTCGTGCTACTCTGGAATCCATCGCTTACCAAACCCGCGATGTATTGGACGCTATGCAAGCTGATGCGGGTACGCGCTTGCAAGCCCTGCGTGTAGATGGCGGCGCTGTTGCCAACAATTTCCTGATGCAGTTCCAGTCCGATATTCTTGGCACTCGTGTAGAGCGCCCTGAAGTACGTGAAAGTACAGCTTTAGGTGCTGCTTTCCTGGCAGGTCTGGCCGTCGGCTTCTGGCGAGATCTGGATGAAGTGAAAAGTAAGGCTGTAGTCGAAAAAGAATTCCGTCCAAGTATCGAAACGACTGAACGCAACCATAAATACAATGGCTGGAAAAAAGCCGTTGCCCGTGCCCAAGAGTGGGAAGATCGCGCCTAACCGCGAAATGTTGAGCAAGTGAGATAAAGGCTTTGGCATCTGAGATTGTTTATACACTCTGCCAGAGCCTTTTTTAAACACTATCGTTTCTACAAAGCCGTATGTTCCTGACGCTGGAACTGTTGGGAAATGGGCAACCAACAAAATAGAATCAGCAATGACGTGGAAAACATCAACATTCCAACACTAAATTGGCTATTTTGCGGTAACATTGCCGACAGCCATGTTGCTATACCTGAACCTACATTCTGCAATCCCCCGACCAAGGCACCTGCTGCTCCTGCCAGATAAGGGAAGGGTTCCATCGCTCCCGTCGTCGCCAATGGGAACAACATACCAGCGCCAAAAAAGAATAATACGGCCGGTATCAACAAAGTCCAGATATTCATGATGTCAAACCAACCGGGCAACCACATCAAGATACCCGCCAGCAAGCAACAGGTCACAGAGCGCCACATGAGCCGATAAAATGTTTTCCCTTCACGCCCCGCATACCATGCCCCAAAAAACGCCGCTGGGATTGGCAGAATAAACAAGATACTGACGGTTAGGCTATCCAATCCCAAAACCGCTCCCATCAACACACCGCTACTGGCCTCAAAAACGGCAATTCCAGCCAAACCACCCACCAACATGGTCAGGTAAGAGACAAAAGCACCATGCGAGAGTAATTGGTGGAAAGAAACCAGCATCGTACTATGTGCAGTCTCTGTGGGACGAGTCTCCGGTAAATACCGGGCCAATAAGAAAGCAACGACAGCCCCTAGCATCAATAAAAACAAGTAGCAGGAGCGCCAACCAAAACAGTGGGCAACCACCCCACCAATCATGGGAGCAGCCAGAGGGCTAACCAATATAGCCATATTCAGCAAACTATTGGCATAACGCAACGTTGTGCCCGTATATAAATCCCGTGGCATGGTACGCACCATCACACCTGCAACCCCAGTACCCAATCCCTGTAATGCACTCGCAATCACCAGGATCAGCAAGTTTGGAGCAAACAGAGCACATATCGTCGCCACCAGATAAATCGACATTCCCACCAAAATCACAGGGCGACGTCCCACCTTGTCAGATAGCGGCCCATAAAAAAGTTGTGAAAACCCGTAAGAAAACAGATATGCCGCCATTACCCGCTGAACTTCCCCCGCAGGCTGATTAAGATCACTTGCCATATCAGCAATAACTGGCACATAGATTGTTTGCGTCATTTGCCCTACAGCGGCCAAGGCAATTAACATCAATAATAAATTAAAGTGTTCTATTTTTTTCATCGCACTTTATTCAATCACCAATTGAAAACAATAACCCATAGAGCAATCACCCATTGCAAACAGCCGTAGGGAAGCCTTCAAGCACTTAATAAAGAGCCTGATGAACTGACTTCAATAGATATGATCCACTTAGTAAATCTATATTTTTTCTTTGCAGTATACAATTTTACATGAAGAAAAAATTACAGATATATTACCCATATATGTCAATAAAAATGTACATATCAGACCATGATATTGGCAAAAATCCAGTTAATCGAACTGTAACACGTAATCGATAATGCTATCTCCAGTAATCACGTAGAATCGTTACAAAAAATCATCAATTTGTGTAGAGAGGTTAATCGTAATGGCAAATTGGGTTACAGGAAAAGTTACCGACATAACCAACTGGACTGATTCGCTTTTCAGCATCAAAGTTCATGCACCAATAGAAAAATTCACCGCCGGACAATTTGCAAAACTTGCACTGGAAATTGGGGAGGAACGCATCCAACGGGCTTATTCTTACGTCAACGCTCCCGATGACAATAATCTGGAATTTTATTTGGTGACCGTTCCTGAAGGGAAACTCAGCCCTCAATTGGCTGCACTAAAAATCGGTGATGAATTGCTGGTAACAGAGCAAGCGGCTGGTTTTTTCGTTCTTGATGAAATCCCTGACTGCCAAACACTCTGGATGCTTTCCACTGGCACCGCCATTGGTCCTTATCTTTCTATCCTCCAGCAAGGAACCGATCTGGAACGATTCGAAAATATCGTTTTGGTTCATGCCGCCAGATGGGGAACGGATTTAAGTTATTTATCTATGATGCAGGAATTAGAGAAAAAATTTCAGGGTAAACTGAGGATACAGACCATCGTCAGCCGAGAAAAATGGCCAAATTCACTCATGGGCAGAATTCCAGCATTAATTGAAAATGGTGAGCTGGAATTGGCTGTCGGCTTACCCATTCAGGCAGAAAACAGCCATGTCATGCTGTGCGGGAATCCCCAAATGGTCAGGGATACCCAGCAACTATTAAAAGAGCAACGCAATATGGCAAAACATCTGCGTCGTAAACCAGGTCATATCACCAGCGAACAATACTGGTAATCAGTTTTCCTTGGCAGAAATATAATCGACTGTTTCTGCCATCTCACCAAAACGATTGGCGCCTTCCGTACCACGGAATACACCACAATCTAATATCATCATGACAAAAATCAGTGTCGGGACAAAACGACCAATTCCCCACTGCCATATTGGCGCCATTGCGCTCCAATCAAGAGACAACAATATCCAGGCCAGTGCACATAGTAACATCCAGCCACCACGTTTATTCCGGTCATGCAAACGCTTCGAAAAAATTGCGGCTGTTGGATACAATAGCAAAGCAACCCCAACCGCCGCATAATTTATGGGGAGGAGATTCATTCCATGCAGTGTCAGGAGTATAAAGATCAAGGCGAAACAGATAGCTATGCCGAACCAAAACTCCCGCCTTCCAATTCGGCCTTTGAATGAAAATCCCCATTGTTGTAATGTCATGTACTCTTTTCCAATTGTGGATGCTGTTTTTCCAAGATTTAACTCAGTGAGTAATAAGATGAAAACAGGCATAAATAAACTTCTGATGACAATTTTAATCGCTTTTGGCATCGGTTTACCATTATCTGCCTCTGCCGATAAGCCTTCAGTCACATCAGAAATAAACTCACCGTTAATGTATCTGCTACCGGATTCCCCTACTTTCGAAGACACCATCCCTGTCTTTCGGGAGAAATACAACAAAAAACACCCGGACACTCCCCTGTACGAATACAGGGTGATTGCAAGCACAGATATTTCTCAACCTTTCATCCGTGCCGCCAGTAAAATCAATGACAAAATTTACTCTTCGGCGGTACTGGAACGAGGCAGCGAAAAAATTAAAAGCCTGCAAGTTACACTGTTGCCATCACAAAATGAACGAGAAGATGAACAAAACCGCATACTGGCAAAGCAATATATCACTGCCCTGATCAGCCAATTCGAACCTACTTTTTCCCCTGAACAAGCCAAAATTCAATTGGAAAGGCTTTTGCAGGCAGCAGAAAACCGCCCTGCTTTCAGCCAAAAAATGGGAGCAATGCGCTATGTCATCGTAAACAGCAGCGAAAATATAATGACCTTCGCAATTGAACCGATTAAGCTATCGTTATCTGACACAGCAGCAAATGAAAATTAGTGACACAACGCAGAGCTATTCGCGTTGATGATCTTTATACTGTCGGGATTCCGCTTACAGGGAATGACATCACTATAATGTCGTTCAAAGAAAGAATATTCATTCAGTTCGCAATTTGATTATTTTCTGGTTGGAGGGAAAAATATGCGACATCCATTAGTTATGGGTAACTGGAAATTAAATGGCAGTACCCACATGGTTAACGACCTGATTGCAGGCCTGCGTAAAGAACTGAGCAACATTGATGGCTGTAACGTCGCTATCGCACCACCAACAGTTTATGTTTCTCTGGCAAAAAATGCCCTGGCCGGTAGCCGTATCGCCCTGGGAGCGCAAGATGTTGGCGTCAATCTTTCCGGTGCCTTTACTGGCGAAACCTCCGCAGAAATGCTAAAAGACGTCGGTGCAAAATATATCATTATCGGTCACTCTGAACGCCGCACTTACCACAAAGAGAGCGACGAATTCATCGCGAAGAAATTCGCAATCCTGAAAGAGCAAGGCTTGATCCCTGTTCTGTGCATTGGCGAAACTGAGCAAGAAAATGAAGCCGGTCAAACTGAAGCCGTTTGCGCACGACAGATCGATGCCGTTCTGAACACACTGGGCGCCGAAGCATTCAAAGATACGGTTATTGCTTATGAGCCAGTTTGGGCAATCGGCACCGGCAAATCTGCCACACCTGCTCAAGCTCAGGCCGTTCATAAATTTATCCGTGACCATATCGCGAAGCAGAATGCAGCTATCGCTGAACAGGTCATTATTCAATATGGCGGCTCAGTTAACGCCAGCAATGCAGCAGAGCTGTTCACCCAGCCGGATATCGACGGTGCTCTGGTCGGTGGTGCATCACTGAAAGCTGATGCCTTTGCTGTTATCGTAAAAGCCGCAGCAGAAGCGAAAAAAGCGTAAGCTTTTAATCAAGACAGAACCGCCACGCAGTATCACTTGTGGCGGTTTTCTATCCCAAATTAGTTCAATGATTAACGCCGGATAATGTCATCAAATGTTCCGCCTGTGGCAAAATGTTCTTTCTGGGCGTTATCCCAGCCACCAAAGACCTCATCAATCGTAAAAAGCTTCAAATCAGGAAAAACCACGCGGTATTTTTCTGCGATTGCTTTATCACGAGGACGATAATAGTTCTTGGCGGCAATCTCCTGCCCAACCGGAGAATAAAGATATCTCAGATATTCTGTTGCCAGCTCGCGCGTTCCTCGTTTATCAACCACTTTGTCGACAACAGAAACCGTCGGCTCTGCCAGAATAGAAATGCTTGGTGTCACAATTTCAAACTTACCCTTGTCCAAAGCATTAATTGCCAGTAAGGCTTCGTTTTCCCAGGCAATCAATACATCACCAATTCCGCGTTCCACAAACGTATTCGTTGCACCACGTGCGCCGGAATCCAGTACTTCAACATTTTTATAAAGTGCTTTCACGAATTCTTTGGCTTTAGACTGATCTTGATTGTTATGCGCCAGGCCATATCCCCAGGCAGCCAGATAATTCCAACGTGCTCCACCGGAGGTTTTCGGATTCGGCGTAACCACTGCAACATCTGGACGAATTAAATCCGACCAATCCTTTATCTGTTTAGGGTTTCCTTTTCTCACCAAAAAGACAATGGTTGATGTATAAGGCGCTGAATTACCCGGCAGGCGCTGAATCCAATTCTTATCAATGCGTCCATGCTCTGCAATGGCATTCACATCATAAGCCAAGGCCAGCGTCACAATATCCGCCTGAAGACCATTAATAACGGAAGTTGCCTGTTTACCTGAACCGCCATGTGATTGACGGATTTTTACATCATCCCCCGTTTTGTTATGCCAGTATTCGCGGAATGCCTTATCATACTGCTGGTAAAATTCACGCGTCGGATCATAGGAGACGTTCAATAATTGCCGCTCTTTTGCCCATGCACTGTGAGTCATCAGTGTCATCATCAACGCCACCAAGAATAACCCCGATACAACATACTCTTTTGTCATTGCCCATCTTGAGCCTCTATTTATACCCCTTGCATACATAACCACGATGACATTTCCCCTAAGCTATTATGATTTCTCCATAAAAACTGACAGAAAGCGTTATGACGCAGAAATAATTTTAAATTTCTGCTTATGCACAAGAAGAATATGAGGAATGAGACAGCCAGAGCATGTGGCTGTCTCCAAAAGAGGATCCTACAGGTAAGAAAGGATTAGTAGAGTTTCTTCGCGGTTTCCAGCCACTCTTTCTTAAAGACACGCTGCATATTTTGCACCGCATCAATGATATCGTGATGAACAAGTTTCTCGTTCTGGATACCAACGCAACGACCGCCGTGTCCTTCCAGCAGCAGTTGAACAGAATACGCCCCCATACGGGAAGCAAGAATGCGGTCATAAGCAACAGGTGCACCACCACGCTGGATATGTCCTAATACCGTCGCGCGGGTTTCATGGTGGGTTTCTGTCTCAATATATTTTGCCAGCTCAGCAACATCACAGACATGCTCAGTAATAGCAACAATCGCGTGACGCTTGCCTTTTTCAATCCCCACCTGAATTTCAGCCAGCAATTCCTCACGGTCGAATGGAACTTCACTTTCAGGCAGAACAATAAATTCACATCCACCCGCGATTGCCGCTGATAAGGTTAAATCACCACAATAACGTCCCATCACTTCAACAATCGAAATCCGCTTGTGGGAAGTTGATGTATCGCGCAAACGGTCAATCGCTTCAACCACCGTTTCCAGCGCCGTGAAATAACCAATGGTGTAATCTGTGCCCGCAACGTCGTTATCAATCGTTCCAGGCAAACCGATACAAGGGAAACCCGCTTCGGTCAGCTTTTTCGCACCCAAATAAGATCCATCCCCTCCAATTACCACCAACGCATCAATCCCATTTTTGCGCATGTTTTCAATAGCAATTTCCCGAACCTTATCATCCCTGAACTCGGGGAAGCGGGCTGACCCCAAGAACGTACCACCACGGTTAATCATGTCAGAAACACTAAAGCGATCAAGCTTCTTCATGCGGTTTTCATACAACCCCAGATAGCCATCATAAATGCCATAGACTTCCAACCCTTCGGTTAAAGCGGCACGAACAACACCACGAATAGCGGCGTTCATGCCAGGCGCATCACCGCCACTCGTTAAGACTCCGATTCTTTTAATCTTGTTGATCATGATGACCTCTGACTTGTAGATACAATATTTGAGAAACCTGATTGTTACTGCATTAGCTGAATTGATTCAACCCTAACTATAATACGGAAAAACACCCAGTCTGCATCAAGATTATGTCTGTTTTTTGATGTTCTTTTGATTATGAATAAATTCCCCTTCAATCCCAGCGGTTTTTGTGCTCTTCAGACACTACAGAGCAAGGATCTTGGTGAATAATAATATCGGCACCTGGAAATCGACTCCGCAATTTATTTTCAATCCCTTCGGCCAAAGCATGCGCTTGTACTAATGGCAAATTATCATCTATCTCCAGATGGAACTGGATAAAACGAGTCGGACCTGATTGACGAGTTCGCAGGTCATGCCCGCCTGCTATGCCTGGGTAATTTTGGATGATCTCAATAATCTCCTGCCGCTCTTCATCCGGCAAGGCACGATCAAGCAAAGATTGTACGGCATCATAGCCCATTCGTAACGCACTATAGAGAATATACCCCCCAATACCCAAGGCAAAGAGCGCATCCGCGCGTTTAAAATCATACAGACTCAAAAGCAATGCCACCAAAATCGCCCCATTCATCAATAGGTCGGACTTATAATGCAGCATATCCGCACGGATCGCCTGACTTTGAGTTTTACTGATCACCCATTTCTGGAACGTGACTAAACATAACGTAGAAACCAAAGCAATGACGATCACCCATACGCCTAGCGTCGCATGTTCCAGTGGTTGGGGGGAATACAGATGCTGGAAGCCGGTCAAAAACAGGAAAATTGCCGAACCGGAAATAAACATACTTTGCGCCAAAGCCGCCAGCGATTCAGCCTTACCGTGTCCAAAAGTGTGTTCATCATCAGCAGGTTGAAGTGAATAGCGCACAACAAAAAAATTCGTCAAGGAAGCCGCCAAATCGACCAATGAATCCACCAACGCCGCCAATAAACTCACCGATCCCGTCAACCACCAGGCAAAAATTTTCACGATCAACAGCACACTCGCCAATACCGTTGCCACCAACGCAGCGGAACTGACCCATCGCCCATAATTTATACTCATTGACTCCCTCCTTTCGGTTATTCAGTCACTCTCAGGTATAAAAATAGCGCGTTAGATGGAAAAATATAGGGGCAGCAAAGCAAAGTGAGTCGACTCTATCCAACATCCCCCCATGACCTTCAATTATTCCACCAAAGTCCTTCACTCCACTGTCTCGTTTAACCGCCGACATGCATAATCCACCAATAAACCCCATTAAGGTGATTGCTAACGACATCAGTCCCGCCTCCCACGGGGAGAAAGGCGTTACCCAAAATAACGACATTCCTAACAGTACAGAAACCAAAATCCCGCCAACAAATCCCTCGACCGTCTTATTGGGACTGAGCTTCGGCACAATTGGGCGTTTGCCCAATAATTTCCCGAATACGTACTGCAAAACATCGGACATTTGTACCACGATCATCAGGAACAACAATAATTTGATATTTTGATTCTCATATCCTGGGATATCCAGCATCAACAACGCTGGCGCATGGCTGATGGCAAATACCGTCACCAACATCCCCCACTGGATTTTGGCGGTTCGTTCCAGGAAATGATAGCATCAGATCATGATCGATATTTGTCATAGCACTAACTCCTCCAATATCCATGTTGGATATTTTGATCCCTTTTATGTGAAGTAACAGTGATAAGATCTTTTAATCAACAAAATAAATAGAACGTAAGATAATCAAGATTGGTCAATATAACAACAGGTTAGAAAGAAAAGGGGATCAGTTGATAAGCAATACTTTGATTGATTAAGAAATTGTTCTTAAAACTTCATAGGATAAAATTCAAAAACTGTCAGAACTTACACTACGTTATAACATCGTATTTTTATTCGTGCCTGTCTGGTAAAAATGGTACAAAATACCAGCCAGAAATCCATTTTCCATTCTGGTAAGGCCATGTTTAAAGAAACCGTTAAAACCCACTTATCTTGGGGTACTTTTTTCGTCGGTGGTTACATCGCGCTTGTCTATGTAACCGGCATCACGCGTTATAAAAACTTATTTTTTGCATTGATAGCGTTAACCGCACTCTACTTTCTTATTAAAAACCCCAAAGGATGCCTATCTGCGTTGAAGAACAACATCGTACTGGCTTTGGGAATATTAACTTTAGCCTATCTCTATTCGATTGTTATTTCACCTGATCCCAAACTCAGTTTCAGTGAAATAAAAACACCTTTTTTCAGGGATGTCGTTCTCTCTAGTATCATCATCACATTAGCATTAGGTCATACGGACACAGTTAAAATCCAGAAAATGATTATTGGTTCATTTCTGCTTGGATTGTTATTCATTACACTGAAAGAAATGTACCTGTTTTATCTGGATTATCAGAACAATATCATGCCATTCACTGACTATAACCACCGCAGTGTGTCAGATGGCATTGTTTTCTTCTTTCCAGCACTAGTGGCCCTTTGGCATTTTCAAAAACCCCAAAATTATGTTCGTTTGACACTGACAATTTTATTTATCTTATCCGTACTCTTTGTATTGCTGGGAACACTTTCCAGAGGAGCTTGGCTTGCCATTTTTGTGATGTTTTTCACGATGATAATCGTGAACAAAAACTGGAAAACTTTCATTGCCAGTGTTGTTTTCATCTGCGCCGCCATATTTGTTATCAAATCTGATTACCTTGGTAAGCAATCAGCTCTAACCTATAAATTGGAGCAAACAGATAGCAGTCACCGATATACCAATGGAACACAAGGTTCAGCATTTACATTAATTCTAGAACATCCTTTCAAAGGCTATGGTGCTGGCAATAAAATATATGACCAAATTTATAATGAGAACGCTAAAAATTACCCTGATTGGACATATCAAACTTCCCTAGGTCCTCATAATATTTTTCTAACCGTATGGTTTTCTTCTGGAATATTGGGAATAGGAACCTTTTTATTTTTAATCTTCTCTTATCTGAAACAATCAGCTCAGGAATGGAACACAAGCATTGGCTACAATAAGCAAGCTGGATTAATCTTACTTATCTCTTTCTTTGGATATTTTATTGTCAGAGGGAACTTTGAAAGTGTTCATTTGAACATTTTGGGTATCTACCTTGGCTTACTGACGGCATTATGTCAGCAAAGATGGAATGAAAGCAGACTGAAAGTCGGAAAAGACAATTAACTACTCTGAGGGCTATTCAATCTTTTTGGATAGCCCAAGATGAGTTTAATAATAGTTAAAACCACTCAGCTAATGCTTTAGACAAAGAAACACTGACATTACTCCAATCGTATTGGCTTATTGCCGTTTCTTTAGCATGTTCAGCCACAACGTTTAAATTATCGCGCAACAAAGTATCCGAAATATCTTTGGCAATGCTTTCTGGGGACAAGGGTTCTTGCAGTAAAAATCCCGTACTTTCAGGGATCACGAACTCTTTTATTCCTCCTCTGGGGCTGACCAAAACGGGTATACCACATGCCATTGATTCCAAGGCAACCATACAAAAGGCTTCTTCTCCTAATGAGGGAACAACCGTTAAATCAGCAAGTGGATATACTTGGTGCATATCTGCCGGAGGTATACTCCCTGCAAGAATGCAGCTATCAGCCATTTTTGCGGCTTTATCCAACACTTTTTTCCGATAAACTTCTCGTTCGCCTTTTTTAATCGTTGCATGATCGCCAATCAAAAGCAGCTTGATATTTTGATCTTTTTTGTACAGCAAATTGACTGCATCCATGAGTTCAATAACACCTTTACCTTTATCTAATCGGCCAGCATACAAGATGACAGTTTCGTCATTTTTTAGGCCAAAACGTTCTCTTTTCCAGCTAGTTCTCTGTTGATATAGTTCCTTATCAATGCCATTCGGCACCACTTTGATATTCTCAATTTTTGCTTCAGCATGAAAAAAATCAGCTAAAAAATGGCTAGGAGTAATGAGTTTTGTTTCAGGCCTTAAGTCAACTACTTTATGTTTATTATGTAAATGAAGGACCATCAGTTTCTCTGGGTAAAACTGCTTCACAGAGTTATAAAGCGAAATAGAATTCTGAATGATCAGAATCGGCTTCTCACCATCCTGACTTTGATGACGCATAACAATATCTATCACCCTTTTGGCATAAGGGTAAGGATCTAAGCGAGACCATTTCCTAAAAAAACGTTTATATATTGCACTAATATGTATTCTATGAATGGTGGCATATTCACTGACTTTTTCTACAGTTTTCTCTGTTCTTTCCCCTTTACAAATAACCAAATTATTAGCCTGACTGATTTTGGCTACGTTATAGATCCACCACTCTACTGCGGCTGCATAGTTTGGAGGAATAGAATGAAATTCAGGAGCAACAAAAACAAATTTTTTCATGAGAAAACAAATCAGTAGAAATCATTCATCGGATTAGATAAAAAAAGGCCAGTTTATGCAAGTAAACTAATCGACAAAAAAAAGCCCTTAGCATAACGCGCGGGGCTTCTATAATTCACGCCACGTTCCCTTTTTGACCTACTGAATCATAGATGAAATGCCACGCGCTTACCGGTTGGAAGTGTCACATCAATACTTAACTCTCCCCCTAAAGCCGCTACATAGCGTTTGAGCGTTGAAAGGCGCGGATCATGGTCGATGTTTTCCATTCGAGCGATAGAAGGCTGCTGAACACCCATAGCGGCTGCAAGCTCCGCCTGTGACATATCTAACTCATCACGTAACTGGCTAAGAGCCAATTTAATGCTGACCTGCTCAACTCGCTTTTCAACGCGCGCCTGCATTTCCGGGCTTTCTTGCGCTAACAATTTTCTATAATTAGACATAATTATTTCTCCAGATTGTCCAAGTGACGGCGATATTCGAAATCAGCTTTTCGTATCATATCCTTGTAGAACCGCTTTTCATTTGTCCCGGTTTTATTGCCGGCACACAAAACGATTGCACATCGCTTAGGGTCAAAAGCAAAAAAAAGCTCTAATCGGATCACCAGAGTGTTGAATACGCAATTCCTTCATGTTTGGAAAATCTGAGCCAGATAACGTATCAACATAAGGCCTACCAAGATTCGGGCCAAATTTTTCCAGTACTCCCATTGCTTCATAAATTGACTCCCTGAGTTCATCACTCTGAGCCAAAAACCATTCGTCAAAGTACTCTGTCGTTATAACTTCCCACATACCGACTCCATAACTTATTCGTTATAATTGAAAGTATAACATATTTGTTATATTGCCAATATTAATATTGAAGACGGACAGCATTCTTTTCGTTTTATTGTGGACTATCAAAGCACATTACCGTCTGCTGCCCCTTTTCAGTGTGTGGTGGGGCAAACTCAACTAACGTTGGCTTAGGGCTTAGCTAACGCCAACGTCCGACTGTGCCTTATACCAGCCACTCTCTTCGTCGATTTTGGCGCGCAGACCAATCGTACGGGCGGTGGCATAAACAATGTCGATACACTTAGTGACCGTAACCAAAGTGTCCACACTTGGAAAATTTCAGATCATCTACAGTTGCTTAATGAAAAATTATCGCTTTGATTTTAAAAGAAATTAAGATTAAGAGACAGATAAAAAAAAGCCCCTCAAGGGGGCTGAAAGACAGGGATGGTGTCTATGGCAAGGAAAATCGTTGTCGATGCTACTGTGTTGCAAAAAATCAGTTCACTTTTCGAGCTTCATGTTCATTTGTTCTAGACGATTCTTTAATAGCGCTTTCTGCTCTGGTGTTAACAGTTGATAAACCTGATTACTAATGCGCGCAATTTCTACCCCCAGAGCGACATTCTTTTCTGCTATTTTTTCAAGCTGCGAACGAACCTCAACTTCATCAAAACCCTCTGCTGCCAAAAGCGCATTCAACTTTCGATGTTCATCCCGCATATCAATCAGCGGCTGCTCATGCTGATGCTGATGCTGCTTTTTGACTAAATTCCACATCTGTTCACGTTGCTGTTCAGTTAACGCTATTCCACCGAAGATATAACTATAGTTATATTGACTGTCTCGGTGATGATTAAAATTCCTCTTATACCCATATGGCATACAATATGGGTATGCAGCGGAAGAATTAATCCCAGGAATATGATCCGTATCAGCAGTTTTAGCTAAAGCCCCTGTTGTTCTGAGAACAACCATTGACGCTAAAGCCAATATTGCTATGTTACGCATTAAATTTCCTCGCTTTCTCGAACAGCAGCATTCGATTCAGTGTGGATAACTATAACCCTGCGGCTGCAAACTAGCGTCAGAGCATGTAAAAGAACGTAAAGTCATGGAATAGCGAAGTTTGTTATCGTATTTTGCTCTTGGAGGAAGAATTAATGCATAAAATCTTATTAGTTGATGATGACCGCGAGCTGACATCGCTATTAAAAGAATTGCTCGAGATGGAAGGATTCAATGTTGTCATCGCCTACGATGGTGAACAGGCTTTACAATATATCGATTCTTCAATTGACCTATTATTGCTGGACATCATGATGCCGCGTAAGAACGGCATTGAAACACTAAAAGAGCTACGGCAATACCATCAAACCCCTGTTATCATGTTAACGGCTCGTGGTAGCGATTTAGACCGTGTTTTGGGATTAGAGCTGGGAGCAGATGATTATCTTCCCAAACCGTTTAACGATCGCGAACTGGTCGCCCGCATACGTGCTATTTTGCGCCGTTCCAACTGGAGTGAACAACAAGCTGACATTGGGACACCTATACTGGAGATCGATAAACTGCAACTCAACCCAGGGCGCCAAGAAGCCAGTTTTGACGGTACGATTTTGGATCTCACTGGCACAGAGTTCACACTGCTTTATTTATTAGCGCAACATTTGGGGCAAGTCGTTTCCCGTGAACATTTAAGCCAAGAAGTATTGGGAAAACGATTAACGCCTTTTGATCGGGCTATTGATATGCATATTTCGAATCTACGCCGTAAATTACCCAACAGAACGGATGAACTACCATGGTTTAAGACATTACGCGGCCGTGGATACTTAATGGTCTCCGCAAAATGATCAACAGCTTGACAGCCCGTATATTTGCAATTTTTTGGTTCACGCTTGCACTTGTCCTGATGATAGCCTTAATGGCTCCCAAACTGGACTCACGGCAGTTAACACCTCTTTTAGATAGCGAATATCAATTGGGGGGAAAACTGGCAAAACAAGTAGAAGAAGAATTAATGCACGACTCTGGGAATGACCTATTCTGGTGGTTGCGTCTGGATCGTGCTATTGCTTTGTGGACTCCCCCTGGCCAACGCCTGATCCTCGTCTCCAGTGAAGGGCTGATTAGTGACATTAATACCCCGCCCCATCAACAACAAGTCATCCGCAACTTTATCGGCCAATCCGATAACGCCGATCACCCCAAAAAGAAAAAATATGGCCGTTCTGAAATACTCGGCCCCTTTTCTGTCCGCGATGGAGAAGATCATTACCATCTCTACATCATTAGACCAGCGGGCAGCCCACAATCAGATTTTATTAATTTGATGTTTGACCGGCCATTTTTACTGCCTGCGGCCACCATGTTAATCAGTGCCCCATTACTCTTGTGGCTGTCATGGAGCCTGGCAAAACCCGCTCGTAAACTCAAAAACGCAGCCGATGACGTCGCCAAAGGGAACTTACGACAACACCCTGAACTGGAATCCGGCCCACAAGAGTTTTTAGCGACCGGCAGTAGTTTCAACCAGATGATTAGTGCACTGGAAAGGATGGTCACCGCTCAACAACGGCTGATTTCCGATATCTCCCATGAACTGCGCACACCACTTACCCGTTTACAACTGGCGACCGCCTTACTACGCCGCCGTCACGGTGAAAGTAAAGAACTGGCGCGCATCGAAACAGAAACCCAACGTCTGGATGGCATGATTAATGACCTGCTAGTACTTTCCCGCAATCAACATAAGAACGAGTTACTGCGCGAGAATATCAAAGCCCACGATATATGGTCTGACATCCTGGAGAATGCAAAATTTGAAGCTGAGCAGATGAGCAAAACGCTGGATATCGTCTCACCTCCCGCAAACTGGGTGATTTACTGTAACCCGGCCGCACTTGGTAGTGCACTGGAAAATATCGTCCGCAATGCACTGCGTTACTCCAGCAACCATATCGCCGTTGCATTTAAGGCAGATAACCAAGGTGTGACGATTAGCGTTGACGATGACGGCCCAGGAGTCAGCCCAGAAGACCGAGAACATATCTTCCGACCGTTTTATCGGACGGATGAAGCAAGGGATAGAGAATCCGGCGGAACTGGATTGGGATTGGCAATAGTTGAAACGGCAGTGAGTCAGCATCGAGGTTGGGTAAAAGCTGAAGATAGCCCGCTAGGGGGATTACGGCTGGTAATTTGGCTGCCATTGCATGGAAGATAGGTGGCTTTCGTGTTGAAATTTAGCTAGTTACAAAATGTAACAATTAAAGAAAAAAAAGCTATTATACTTGACCTCAAAGCATCGAGGGACTAATCTCGTCGCTGCTTAACACAAATCGTTGGTATGTTAATTTTTGTTAAGTGGAAAATTCCTTTTATATTAATTGGATAAGTCAAATTGTTACTATGACAGGCACTCTGGGAGCCGTAACCTAGTGCGGTAGCTTTATGTTTCTAATTAGTGCAGAAATATAAGAATAAATCAACATTTTCTGGTTAATAACAATATACTTTAATCAATTAATTAAATGTTAAAAATGAGAAAATTGTGAATTCGGCTAAGAGCGTGTAATGAGATAGTCTTCTCACTCTGTAGCAGTAAATTGACAAAGTGTTTTTCTCTCAGAAAAGTGCATCATCATAAACAGTACAACTCTTATCGATATTGATCTTAGTATAACCTGAACTTCGTTTAAGAAAAGAAGGAAAAAATGAACTAAGCGCCTGAGGCACGATCAAAGTTTTTTCTTATAAAACAAAATGGTGTAGATCCTCAGGCTATAGTTACTTTAGAAGAACTTTTCTGCTGTGTCGATGATTTTTGCCAAAAATTTATTCCTCTTTAGGAACAACAGATTATCGAGAATAACTTGCTTAAACGTCATCGTGCTACCTCCTTGTCTCTGAGCGAGGTCATGACCCTCCTCATTTTATTTCACATGAGCCATTATCGTCATTTTAAGGGCATTTTATACTGAGCATGTGAGCAATACCTCCAGGCGGATTTCCCTGGCTTGGTTAGCTACAATCGGATGATAGCATTGAAGAAAAGCGCCATTATTCCTTTGTGCGCTTTTCTTTCTTCACGCAAAGAAAAATCATAGGGTATTGCCTTTATCGATTCCACTAAAATCGCGGTTTGCCATAATCTTCGTATTCCTCGGAATAAGGTCTTCAATGGCGTCGCACAGCGAGGGAAAACCCGCACAGGATGGTTTTAAACTTCATCTGATTATCGATGATTGTGGTGAGCTTTTATCCGTTAAATTAACACCGGGAAATATTGACGATCGCCAGCCGGTTAAGGCGTTGGTCAAAGGCTTAACCGGGCATCTCTATGGTGACAAAGGGTATTTATCGTAAGCATTATGTGATGAGCTGAAGGTTGAGGGGATTACGCTGATCACCCATGTTCGTCGTAACATGAAGGCCAAATTGTTATCGCTTTAGAACAAGTCCATGTTAAGAAAACGTTTTTTGATAGAGATAGTGAATGACCAATTGAAAAATATTTCCCAGATAGAACATTCAAGACACCGGAGCATCGGCGGCTTTTTACTGGAGCTGGTATCAGGACTCATTGCTTATACATTCCAGCCGAAAAAGCCGAGCTTAGGTTTACATGACCATGAAATTGCGATGCTTAAACAAAACTGAGGTTAGTATATATTCTTTTCACCTTTATTCTTCTCACCTTCATTACCAGAATAGAACAGAAAAATGCTTTATCGTAAGAAATTGATCCGAACTAAACTCCTTGGGTGTTTGGCAGGAACATCTTGTGCAACTATGGTGATGGACGGACGCGTATACGAGAACCCATTTCATAGCATGCAAAAACGCTATGAAACCAAATTGATTTCACCTTAGTTTGCGCACCCTTTAGTCAAGAATAACAAAAACAAACAATTTTATTGATGTCTAAGCGCTCCTTACGGATTTCCATGCATTTTATTCAGTCACTACTGAGAGAATCAGCAGACGATGCAGGTGTTGCATCGTGATCGTGTCTAGAAATAGCTGGCTGGAGACAAAGTGAAAGCACCAACCAAATGCACGCTTTTTTGTTGAAATTTGGAATCAGCAAGCCCAAAGAAGCAGCCGTGAGTCGTGATAAGACGATTATTTAGATTCTCGCTGAAAATAGTCTACCTCCCCTATCAGGTACAGTGGCTTCAATGCCTACATACCCATTACCTGTATCGGATTGGGAAATTAGCAGTTTTAATTGGCTATAAAACAGGGTAGAAGTGTTCAGTGATTGCTGAAAATTCAAGCCATTCACTTTCCAATATAATGCACTACACCTCATATGCACCAAATTATCGTCAATGTGATAATGAATGGTTCAGATTGTCGGAATACTGCTTGCTTGAGCTTTTAGAAATCAGCCTTAACACAATTCTCCATCATATAAAATTGTACCTAAGCAAGCAGCTAGTCATAAAGATAATAGAACTAAAGTCGTTATCTTGAGAAATTCTAATATCATAAAAATAAGCTTAGATAGCTTTTCTATTTTTATGACTGGATAAATGAACAGGTATTGGACATACGTATTTGGCCCACGAAGTAACCACATACTACAAAAAATTTTGTCATTGCTAAAAGTATCAGTGTTGCTATCTATATGATGGATACTTGCCTGATATATACTAAGTGCAGGGTGAAAGCGTGAACATTTTTTGAACTCACGGTGCACGTAATACACTCAAGCAATGAGCAAAAAGCTCTCAATTCGACATTATTCAAGTATTGAATAACGCTTTATCCAATCGATTTGTCCAAAATATAGACTTTCGTATTCTCACCCTGATACTAAGTGCTTTTGAAATCAAAGCTACATTGCCGTCAGCAAAAAACATACACAGCGAATTGAAATGCATAATCTCAACTTTCGTTTATGTATTAATAGATTGACACGTAAAACGATTTATGTCTCATAAGCCGGAAAAACACATGTCAAAATCATCTATTAGTATCTAATAATTTATCATTGCCACTAAATTGGAGTCATTACTGAAATATGAAAAATATAGCAGTTATATTAGCATCTGGAACAGGCAGTAGATTTGGTGCAAAAATTCCTAAGCAGTTTGTTAAATTAGCTGGAAAACCGGTAATTCAATATACGCTTCAGAGCTTTCAAATATCTAAATATATTGATGAGATTATTATAGTAACAAATGAAATGTATATTGATTTTGTTAATGAGCTAGTTATAAATAATGATTTTAAAAAGATAAGCAAAGTAATCAGTGGTGGAAAAGAAAGATATGAATCTTCATTCGCTGCAATAAAATCGATTGAAGAAGAAGAGTGTAATGTTATCTTACACGATGCCGTAAGACCGTTTGTCTCTCAAAGAATAATCAAAGATTGTGTTGATGCGTTAAAAGAATTTAATGCTATAGATGTAGTAGTTGATCCAACAGATACAATAGTTAAAATAAAGAATGGAACAATAATGTCTATTCCAGATAGGCGCTTTCTTGCAAGGGGGCAAACCCCCCAATGCTTTAAGAAAACATATATAGAAAAGGCATATATTGAATTTTTAAAAGAGAATATTAAATTTGCTTCAGATGATTGCGGTATCTTTTTAAGATATTTTCCAAATGAACCAATAGGTATTGTTAAAGGTGATGAGTCTAATTTCAAGATAACACATCAACAAGATATTTATCTTGCTGACAACCTGATAAAGGATGGGTTATTAGAATTATCTAAAAGAGAAGATGATCTCATTGAACGGCATATATCTGATAAAGTTATAGTTGTTTTTGGTGGAAGCAGTGGAATAGGTAAATCAATTGTTGTACGTGCTAAGACAGTTGGAGGAAATGTTTACTCATTTAGCCGTTCTAATGGAGTTGATATAAGCAAATCGCAAGATGTTAAAAATGCGTTATTGAAAGTACATGCTTTAGAAGGAAGGATCGATTATGTTATAAATACCGCTGGAGTTTTAATAAAAAAACCGATTAATTTTATGCATGACGATGAAATAGTGAATAGTTGTAATACCAATTACATTGGTGCAATAAATGTTGCAAGAGAAGCATATCCATATCTGAAAGAGAGTAAGGGTATGCTCGTGAATTTTACATCTAGCTCATTTACTAGAGGTCGTTCTACTTATAGCCTCTATTCCTCATCTAAAGCTGCTGTTGTAAACCTTACTCAAGCATTATCAGAAGAATGGGATGGAGTAGAAATTAAAGTAAATTGTATTAACCCAGAAAGAACAGATACTCCAATGAGGAGAAAAAATTTTGGAGTAGAACCTGTTGAAACTCTTTTGACAGCAGAAGCAGTTGCAGAAATGACCCTTTCAATAATGTCATCGGATTATACTGGTCAAATAGTATCTGTAAAAAATAAATAATATGTCATTAAAAAAAAATATTAGTGGATTAGCTATTTCTCAGATATTTGGTTATATTGTACCATTATTACAATTCCCCTACTTAAGCCGAGTTGTAGGGGATGTTTTTTTTGGTGCTATAATGTTTTCCCTATCTTTGACTCAAATGGCAATGATCATAACTGATTTCGGTTTTGATTTATCAATATCAAAAAAAATAGCAGAGGGTAGGAATAGTAAAAAATGGCTAGGGGCATTTCTATATCAAACTTCTGTAATAAAAATTATTCTTGCTTTAATTTCTATATTATTTATTCTTACTATAATTTTTGTATCAAAACATTCTTTTCCTAAAGAATTAATTATAGGATTGTTGATATGTGTGTTTTTTAATGCTTTTAATCCATATTGGATTTTTCAAGGCTTAGAAAAAATATATATATATAGTTTAGTTGTCATTTCTGTAAGATTGATAAGCCTAGTAGGAATATATTTCCTAATTTGCAATCCATATGATTATATATATTACGGATGGATTCTAGCATTCCAAGCGATTGCCATAACATTAACTAGTTTATTTATATTGGTGTCATGGAAAATTCCTTTAACAATAACATCAAATAAACTAATTTATAAGCAGTTTTTTTACGGTTTAGAGTTCTTTTTTTCTCGAGCTTGTGTTTCTCTTTATTCATCTGGATGCAGCGTATTTTTAGGAACTTTTGGTGGGAGTTTATCTCAGGTTGCAATTTATGGTGTGGCAGAACAGCTTTACAAAGCGGGTGTACAGGTTTTTGGTCCTATTATTACGGCATTAACCCCCTATATGGTAAGAACGAAAAACTATAAATTATTTCATCAAATAGTTATTGTTTTTAGTTTATTAACAGCTTTTGGGGTGATTATAGGATGGTGTTGGGGAGATTCTATAATAAGGATTATATATGGTAATGGGTATGACCTAGCCAAACCTGTATTGGATATTTTCATGCTAGTAATAATAGCAAGCGTTTTTGGTATGCTTTTTGGTTATCCTGCTCTTATGCCTCTAGGGCTAGCAAGGATTGCTAATTTTAGTGTGATTTTTTCTGGATTATTGCAAATCTTAATGTTGTTATTTCTTTATTTTGGCGCTTTCTCGATCACAGCTATAAGTGTATGTATTACATATCTTATATGTGATTGGAGTATGCTATTAATTCGATTGTATTATTTCTTATATAATAGGTAATTGGTATGAGTACTACATTGAGGGAAGCTCAATTAAGAATGTTATCAATATTAAAGGAAGTTGATAAAATTTGTAGGGAGAATAATATTGATTATTGGTTAGATGCAGGGACATTATTAGGCGCAAGAAGACATAATGGATTTATACCTTGGGATGATGATATTGATATTTGTATGGAGAGAGCTTCGTTTAATAAATTTTTGGAAGTTTGCGCTAATGATATGAATAATAATTTTTTTTTACAAACGGCTTTTACTGATAAATATTATGTTGATTTTAATATACCTTGTAAGGTGAGATTAAATGGAACAAAAATAATAGAGGAAATTGAAATTACACATTCTTATTATGATGAACGATCTCATCATGGACTATTCTTAGACATTTTTCCTTATGATCGATACTCAGAAAATAAATTTATTAGGGTCCTTTTTGAGCGCTTGTTAGCTCAATTTGTAAAGTTAAAAGTTAAATCAAAATATTCGAACTTAACATTAGGAAAAAAAATAATTTCGAAATTATTTTCATTTTTATTTAGTAAAAGTACTATTCTTTGTCTTGTAAGTAAGCTATCTTCTATGATGTCTAAAAGAAGAAAAAAATATTTACTCGGAGCCGGTATTGAAACACCTTTTTCCAGAGCTTATTTTAAATATGATGATGTTTTTCCGCTGAGAGAAATTTTGTTCGAAGGAAAACTATATAAATGCCCGAATAAAGTTGATTTATATCTATCGAAAATGTATGGAGATGATTATATGGAATTACCACCTGCTAGCAAGCGTATCAAGCATTATCACCATATCGAACTATAATAGTCATAAGGTAATTATGATGTCTGTAAAAAAATATCCCAATAGGTGCTGTTTTATATTTTAGTAAACCTGTCTTTTTCATTTAGAGCGATATTTTCATGAATAAGCCCGATAACACAGTTGCAGGTCACGCTCTCAATGATTAGATATTGTGATAAACTCCCTGCTTTTTATTATGGAGTGAGAGATGGCTAAAGTGGATGTGGTTTGTCGTTACTGTCATA
>NZ_NKHQ01000070.1:0-566 GCF_014467265.1 Xenorhabdus sp. TS4
CTTTTAATTTAGTCAGATAACTGCACAGAGGAACCAAAACGGAAGGCGCGACACTGACGAAACGGGTATAACTGAGCAAGGTGGGGAAATCAGGGTGATTATACACAACTACCAACGGGTTGGATACGTGACCCTCCGTTAGTGTGACAGTGAAGATAACATTATCAATTTTGGTTGCTCTATAAGCGCCGGTTTTTTGTTTCGGATACCCTATACAGAGTAAAAGTAATGAAAACAAAACAAATCAAGGCAAGAATGAAAAGTCCCCACATTAAACCCGCTGCTGTTGTTGTATGCCCACTAGAGAAAAACCATAATACAATGGCTGCCCCGGCCATTTTTAGTGCTCCTTGTAAAGCACTGCCTGTTCCGGACAATTCTGGATATCCATGCAAACTTATCCCAAGTAATAATGGAGAAGACAGTCCACATCCTAGCCCTACCGCAAAACTATAAATAATGATAAATTCACGCGATGCTCGACTTTTATGGTGAGTTGAAATGACATAGCCGCTCCTTTATAACTTTAAGTTGACAAACAAAGAGAAATAAAGGAACAAAAGGCT
>NZ_NKHQ01000071.1:0-564 GCF_014467265.1 Xenorhabdus sp. TS4
ATGACAATATCATCCTGACCACTAAGCCTGGCGAGTACAATACTCCAGCCAGCCAGTAGGGTCATAAATAAGGTGCTGTTATGGCGTTGTCCAAGTTCCTTAAGTGAATTCAGTACTGAGGTATCAAGGTGGAAAGGTACTTGTCTGCCGACATAAGTCTGTACTGCTGGGCGAGGATGATCGGTCGGGAGTGATAATAACGCGGGCGCATTTTCAAGTTGATTGAGCCAGAAGTTTCGCTGTGCAGTAAACATCTCTGCTTGCAACCAATCACGCTGCCAAACGGCATAATCGGCGTACTGAATGGGCAGTGGTGGCAAAGGATCATTATGGTCGTAGAGAACCGCATGATAGAAAACATCCAGTTCGCGTACCAGCACCCTGATGGACCAGCCGTCAGCGATAATGTGATGCAGGGTGAGCAGTAACACATGTTCTTTATCCGCCAGTTGCAGCAGTTGGCCACGGATAAGTGGTCCCTGAGCAAAATCGAAAGGGGTTTGGGCTTCAAGAGTCGCGAATTCAGTAATACGGTCGATATGCAGAGCAGGATCGAGCTGACGC
>NZ_NKHQ01000072.1:0-1215 GCF_014467265.1 Xenorhabdus sp. TS4
CATACCTGAGGGTCTCCACTATTTTGTTTTCTTTAGCAAAAACGTTGATCGTGCCTCAGGCACTTTAGTTCCCTTCCCTTAAGCGAAGCTCAGGTTAATCAATATTATCATTGCGGTATTTCGCCATTGTCAGCCGCTGACGGATGTCTTTCACCACACTGCGTACATGGGTTTGTGAGGAAGGTGAAACAGGACGCTCAATATGTTGAGTGAATTCAACAGGTGCCTTGGCCGGAGCAGGCGTGGTCACAGCCGTTTCAGGTTGTCCATATAATCTCCCGTCCCGTGCCCGTTTCATCATCGTCAGTAACCAGCCAACCGGATTGCCGATTTTCCCTGCCCGCAACGCCTTGCCCAGACAATTCAACACGGTCTGCGCCTGTTCAACGGGTAACGCCCGCAACTGACTGGTCAGCATCGTCACATCTTCCGGTTCCAGTTGTCGGCACAGCTCTCTTTCGAAAATCTAAGCTGTAACCCATCTCATTTTATGCCTTGTCATCTTAGGTTTAGATATTATGTCATATTAATATGATTTAGCTATAAGTTTTTGCAGGAGTTCGCTACGTGCTCAGCACGGCGGTGGCATACTCCCCGTTCAGTGCCTGATTCACTCAGGATGAACGCCTCATTATCTTGACGTGATGAATTTCTCCTTCATTTTTACTGCATCAGCCTGCAATCAGGCAATGGGTTGAAAATCCGATAAGACGATCGTTTATCAATCAAACAAAATGGCGGTTAGTGGTCTGTTATGAGTGGTTTCACTGAGTAATGCGGGGTTCAAATCGGCCGTAAAGTCAGGCTCTACGTGCTCTGGACGTTGGACGCCTGGCGGCGTCACTTGGTCATCGCTGCTCTTCAACACAAGTGACGCCGCGCCGTTTTCGGGACGTTTATCGTGATAAATGCAAAATGCAGGTGAATGTTGTACCGGTTAAAACGGTATCGATTAACGTAAGGCAGAGCATGTTCTGCTCGGTTATGTATGTGAATAGCCGATGATGAATACCACCGGGAAACTTTCATCCCCAGACGGAGGGTTAGGTGTCCGAGGATATCTGCTTCCAAAAGTGCGCAGATGTACCGCAATTTAGCACTCCCTTGCAGGCTACGGGAGTTAATGAGATGGTCTTCCCCACCTTGTGAACCATACTCTTTATAGAGTATTTTTTCTGGAGAGTCCATCATGCAAAACGTCACCCTTATTGGTAT
>NZ_NKHQ01000073.1:0-1286 GCF_014467265.1 Xenorhabdus sp. TS4
TTTCCCGTTCACTCAGTATCTGGGCGGGCAACCGTTTCTCTTCTTTTGGCAACACCATCTGCTCGGCCGGGTTGTAGAGGATGTGATGGCGTTGCAGTAGCCAGCGGAACCACAAGCGCAGGGCGATTAACCGTTCACGCTGGCCGTTATGGCTGTAAGGCTGGCCATCGGCCTTGCGGTAGGCCCGCAGATAGCGCTGCCAGCTTTCCAGCAACCCCAGCGTCACCTGTGCCGGATACTGCACGGTGCGCTGCTCGCACCAGTCGACGAACGGTAACAGCCGTTCCCGGTAGCTTTCCCGCGTGCGCGGGCTTTTTCCCTGTGCAGCCTGTGTATCGAGGTACGCTTCCAGTTGCTGGCGTAAGGTGATCAGCGGGTTGTCGTGTGCAGTTGTCATTTGGATTTTCCTTTTTGTTATGGCCGCTATCCGGCAGTACGGTATGACGGGAAGTTTTTATTGTGTTGCCGGAACAGTGATTTTTGATATTGTCCAACTTGCGAGCTGTCAGCCCGGTCTGGCTGCGGCCTGATAGCCGTTTTCTCTCCCCCAACTTGAGACCAACCTGACCCCAACTTAGGGGCAACTTGCGTTGTTTTCAGCCCAACTTGCGCTGATCATACCGGCATGATCAGGCCGCTTAAGTGCGCGCCGTCGCCATCCCCGTCCCAGAGCAGTTCGTAGTGCAGCAGATGCCCGCGACTGCCGCCGTGGATCAGCAGGTATTCCATCTCAGCCAGCCGCTGACAATGCACTTTAAGCTGATTGTCACTCCATTGGGTAAAGTCGCGGATATCCCGCCGGGTAAAACGGACGGTGTTCAGGGCGCACTGCTGCTCTGCCGCCATTGCGTGCGCCATCTGTTGGATCAACAGCAACAGCCTGCGTGTCTGCGGCGGCATCTCATCGAGCGTTCGCCCTAATATCTCGTGTGCCAACTGATTGGCGAGCCGGATATCGTCTTTGCTCACTTCGATATATTCAAGCCGCTTGCCGCGATGCTCTGCCGTTTTGATTTCCCGCTGATACTGGTGTAACAGGGCGATACTCTGGATCAAGGTGAGATATTTCATGTGATCACGGCGGGTACGGGTCTTATCGCTCATGAACGTTAACTGGCTGGCATAGGGGTTCACCACATTCAGCGGGCGCAACAACCGCTGGGCGTTCTGGTGAAGCTGCATCAAATAGTCCCGCTCGTTCTCGGCCAGCAAGCCTTCGAGCGTCTGCTTCTGGCGCTGCACCGCATGGATAGCTTCGGTCTGTTCGCGGGATTCGTTGACCGTCA
>NZ_NKHQ01000074.1:0-67311 GCF_014467265.1 Xenorhabdus sp. TS4
TTATCCTCTACCCAACAAAACACCCAAATGATAAAATCTTGTTGTGACATAGCCTTTTGTTCCTTTATTTCTCTTTGTTTGTCAACTTAAAGTTATAAAGGAGCGGCTATGTCATTTCAACTCACCATAAAAGTCGAGCATCGCGTTATATAACAACAAATTACATCACCATTTGACATTCCAAATCGACATTTCACTTCAACTGTTGCCATTTAATTTCTCCGAAAAGAGGGAATTATATTCCACCATCAACGGATTGAATACGTGACCCAGTAACATCAATCTTTGCCGTCTGAATATTTTCCAAATAGGCATACTATACTTGGATTCAATAAATTGATGTCACTACCCACTCACTCAATTAATAACAACAGAAACCAGACAATAATTAAACAGGGAGATATCAAAATTTAACAGAATATTGCACCTCCATTACCAGAAAAATCAGCTCAATACGCCCATTACGGTATCATATTAGCAATTAAATAGAGTGAATTGTGCGTTAGTTAATATTTTATCCCGCTAATAGTTCATTGTATATTTTTGACAAGAATGAAATAAAAAAATATTATTGCGATTGGTGTCAGAACCACTGCCGAAAATATATCGCTTAAATAAAGCGAATATGAATAAAACTTAAACTTAACAATGCCGAGATGGTGGTGAATATAATACCCAGTAATGGGGAATCAGCCCAGCCTTTCAGTGGTAGGCTTCTGAACATTTTGGCGCCTTAATTAGGGATGTTTAAAAATGAAAGCATTATCTATTATTGCTCTTGTATTTGCTGCTTTGTCTATCTTTATTCCAGTTGGTGGCGTATTTATCGCTATGTTCTGTAGTGTTCTTGCTCTAATGTCATTTTATAAAAGCCCAACATTATCTGGTGTAACATTTGGTATGAACATCATTTCCACGGCTTTTTTATCTCCAAGCCTCATGGTGACGGCGGCCTCAATACACAGCGATGGTGGCGATGGCGTAGGGCTTTATTGGTTCTATGTTGGCTTTCATATAGTTCTTTTTGTATTGGCAATTATTATCTCAATGATTTTGAAGAAAAAAGCAAGTAAAAAAGAAACCGTTACAGCAAGTTAACTGCAAATACCCCCTAAAAGGAAAGGGTTAATAATTACACAATATCTGTATAAAAAACCAAAAACCTTGACGTTAGATAATTAAATACGCAATTAAAATAATTAGATAACTTAATGTATGTGGATATATAAATGAAAAACGTATTGAAATGGGTAGGGATAGTATTTGTTGTTCTTATCGTTATAGGCTTCATTGCAGGAAATGATGAAAGTAAATCATCAAGTAGCAATTCCTCTGCGGCAACATCATCAAAAAAAGCAATTAAGTTGACCGAAAATGAACTAAAAGCCGTCAAAGAGATGATTTACGATGAAGTGGAAACCAGCTTTGATGGAGGTAGTTCACAACTAGATACAGAGTATTTAGCTGTATCAGCCAGAGAAATGCAAAAAGTCTACGCAGACAATGAAGCCAGAGGTGATAAGATCTACAAAGGTAAAAAAATTATCGTATCTGGTATTATTGATTCAATAGATTCTAGCTTTGGCGATATTCCTGTTGTGACATTAAAAACAGGTGATATGTTTAATAAAGTGCATGTCAATTTTTCTAAAAAATATAGAGACCTTGCCGCTGAGCTAAATAAAAATCAAAAGGTTAAATACGCCTGCGTTGGTAGTAGTGTCATTATAGGATCTCCATCGGTGAGGGATTGTACTCCAGTTTCGGTTGCCGTAGATGAATTGACCGATAAGCTTGTATCATCTGCAAATAATGCTTTAAAAAATCCAAGTAAAGCAAGCGAGTATGATAAACAAATAATTCTTTTTGTTAAGGTTGCTTCTGTAGCAACAGAAGATTTTAAAACATGCAACGCCATTGATCAGAAATGTTTATCCTCTGCTATCTCTAAGTACGGCGAAGATAATTTGAAAAATAACGAAGAGATTAAAGCAGTAATGGAAAAATTAGGAGTAGACCCCGCTACACTAGAAATATAAACCAGCCCCGAAAGGGGCTTTTCCCCTTCTAAACTTTGCTCATATTTTGTGTTTCCCGTCAGTAAAACAGCCCCCAAATTTCAGATATACCATTACGATGGCAGTCTACACTCAGCACCTCGATAAAATCGAGACCTTTACAGGAGGAACGGAGATGCCTAAAGGTATCGCGATCCACGCTCGTTGGTTTTGAGAATGGTAAGGTTACGAGAATTATCAATAAACCCGACCACAAGCTGATCGATGGATATAACAAATCAGCCCCTGAATAATCAGAGGCTTTTTATTTTATTGGGTTATTTGGTCTTATAATGCGCTTCTGCATCAGCAAAACGTTGTTGTGTTGCCTGACTTGGTGCTTTTCCTAGTAAACTCACCGCAATAATAGCAATCGTCGCGAAGATAAAGCCTGGAATAATTTCATACAGGGAAAACCAGCGGTACTCCATCCAAACCAGTACAGTGATAGCTCCCACCAACATACCAGCCAGCGCACCGTTACGGGTCATACGTTTCCAGAGTACTGACATCAGTACCACAGGGCCAAATGCTGCACCAAATCCTGCCCAGGCATTACTCGCCAGTGCTAACACCTTATTATTCGGGTTAGTTGCAATCACAATCGCGATAGCTGCTACCAACAGTACCATCATACGTCCAACCCATACCAATTCTTTCTGACTAGCTTTGGTACGGATAAATGCTTTATACAGATCTTCCGTCAATGCACTGGAACAAACCAATAGCTGACAACTTAAGGTACTCATAACCGCAGCCAGTACAGCAGATAGCAATATACCAGTGAGCCACGGATTGAACAAAATGACAGACAGTTCTATAAAGATGCGCTCACGGTTCTGCAATACAGCAGCAGCCTGTCCTGGATATAATTCAAAATACGCGATACCAAAGAAACCTACTGCCACGGTTCCCCCTAAACACAACAGCATCCACGTCATACTAATACGGCGAGCCTTATGAATAGTCTGGTGGGAATCTGCCGCCATAAAACGTGCCAAAATATGTGGTTGGCCAAAATAACCAAAACCCCAGCCCAACAGGGAAATAATGGCAATGATATTCAGCCCCTTGAACATATCCAAGTAAGCCGGGTTTTTGGCTTCAACGATATCGATTGCAGTACCAACACCTCCCACTTTAAGCAGGATCAGCACCGGCACCAAAATCAAGGCAAAAATCATCAAAGTTGCCTGAACCGTATCCGTCCAACTCACGGCCAAAAAGCCGCCGAGGAAGGTATAGGCAATTGTCGCCAATGCACCTAGCCAGATAGCCTTTTCGTAGCTGATGCCGAACGTGTTTTCAAACAACAATCCACCAGCAACAACACCCGATGCACAATAAATGGTGAAAAAAATCAGGATAACCAGCGCGGAGATAATACGTAGGATTTTACTCCGGTCTTCAAAACGATGGGTGAAATAGTCTGGTAAAGTTAACGCGTTATTATTTATCTCAGTATGCACACGCAATCTGCCCGCTACCCAACGCCAGTTCAAATACGCACCCAGCAAACAGCCCAACGCGATCCAACTTTCTGAAATACCGGAGAAAAAGATCACTCCCGGCAATCCCATCAATAACCAGCCACTCATATCAGAAGCGCCAGCAGATAATGCGGTTACCACACTACCTAATTTCCGTCCACCCAATATGTAATCATCAAAATTCTTGGTGGAACGATAAGCCGCAAAACCTATCAACAACATCCCTGCGATATAGATAATGAAGGTAATGAGCATTGGTGAATTTACTGTCATGCAGGTTCTTCTCCATAGTGTTTTTATAAATTATGTCTCTGCAAATGGGTTATTTGCGTAAATAATGTCATCTATGCTTGAAGTACCTTTAAGTGATACCTCATCTTCTTGACCAGGCTGTAACAAGTTGTACCTGAAGATGCCATTAGTTTTCATATGTACTATTTACACTTGTAATTATTTTAGAATTACATTCTATCCTAGTTTAGCTAAAATATTTTTAACAACTAATTAACTGTATTTTTATAAAAAACGCTTGCTAAATCACATTTATCGCCCCAGAAGTTGCACTTGAAATTGAATAACTGGTTATACCTGAAATTTAACAATTATAATAAAACCAATAAATATCAATAAAATAAATAAAAATCAATAATAAGTTTCACTGAAAAAATAATGAAAACAAGATTAATTTCACAAATTTAGAATGACTGCTTTTAACAAAGTTGCACAAAGTTGCAACATGAAAGATATTGTTATGTAACTTGTTATAGTCTTACCTATTAAGGAGTAAAAATGGGTAGTACCACTATGGGTGTAAAGCTCGATGAAGCAACGCGTAATCGAATCAAAGCCGCAGCACAACGAATTGAACGCACACCACACTGGCTAATTAAGCAAGCCATTTTTAATTATCTTGAACGTCTGGAAAATGAGGGAAAGCTTCCAGAAATATCAGCAGGTCAGGATAACAAAGAAGAAATGATTTCCGAAGTAGAATCACAGATTGAGGCACCTTATCAACCATTTCTGGATTTTGCCGAACATATTTTACCCCAATCGGTGAAACGTTCTGCAATTACTGCGGCCTATCGTCTCCCCGAAACTCAAGCGGTTCCTATGCTGCTGCAACGTGCACAGCTATCAGAAGAACAAACGAAGGCAGCTCACAAACTCGCTTATTCTATTGCCGAAAAACTGCGTCAACAAAAACAGGGCATTGGCCGATCAGGTTTAGTTCAGGGATTGTTGCAAGAGTTTTCACTTTCTTCACAGGAAGGGGTGGCATTGATGTGTCTCGCCGAAGCTTTGTTACGTATCCCCGACAAAGCAACCCGCGATGCCTTGATCCGCGATAAAATCAGCAACGGCAACTGGCATTCTCATTTAGGCCAAAGCCCCTCCATGTTTGTCAACGCTGCAACATGGGGCTTGTTGTTTACTGGCAAGCTGGTGTCCACCCATAATGAAGCCAAGTTATCCAAATCCTTAAACCGTATTATCAGCAAAAGCGGCGAGCCGTTGGTACGCAAAGGTGTGGATATGGCGATGCGCCTGATGGGTGAGCAATTTGTGACGGGAGAAACCATCGCCCAAGCCCTTGCCAATGCACGCAAACTGGAGGAAAAAGGCTTCCGTTATTCTTATGATATGCTCGGCGAGGCCGCATTAACCGAAGAAGATGCGCAAGCCTACATGGTTTCCTATCAGCAAGCGATCCATGCCATTGGTAAGGCATCAAACGGCCGTGGTATTTATGAGGGGCCAGGTATTTCCATCAAACTTTCTGCCCTGCACCCGCGTTACAGCCGTGCCCAGTACGAACGTGTTATTGATGAACTCTATCCTCGCCTGCTTTCCCTCACCTTACAGGCCCGTCAATATGATATCGGTATCAATATTGATGCAGAAGAAGCGGATCGTCTGGAGATCTCCCTCGATTTGCTGGAAAAATTGTGTTTCGAGCCAAAACTGGAAGGCTGGAACGGTATTGGTTTTGTCATTCAGGCTTACCAGAAACGCTGTCCTTTCGTCATTGACAGCATTATTGATTTAGCACAACGTAGCCGTCACAGATTGATGATCCGGCTGGTGAAAGGGGCTTATTGGGATAGTGAAATTAAACGTGCCCAAATCGATGGTTTGGAAGACTATCCGGTGTATACCCGCAAGGTCTATACCGATGTTTCTTACCTTGCCTGTGCCCGCAAACTGCTCGCTGTTCCTAATCTGATCTACCCACAATTTGCTACCCATAACGCTCATACTTTATCCGCTATTTATCACCTGGCTGGACAAAACTATTATCCCGGACAATATGAGTTCCAATGCCTGCATGGCATGGGTGAGCCGCTTTATGAACAAGTTGTCGGCAAGATCTCAGAAGGTAAACTCAATCGTCCATGCCGTATTTACGCACCGGTAGGCACACACGAAACATTACTGGCCTATCTGGTGCGCCGTTTACTGGAAAATGGGGCTAATACTTCGTTTGTTAATCGCATTGCCGATACGTCACTGCCGATTGATGAATTGGTCGCTGATCCGGTAAACATTGTACAAGAATTGGCACAAATTGAAGGGCAAATCGGCCTGCCACATCCTAAAATCCCTCTGCCACGTGATTTATACGGCAAAAACCGTGTTAACTCATTAGGGCTAGATCTCTCCAATGAACATCGTTTAGCTTCTCTTTCCAGCGCCCTGCTCAGCTCTTCAATGGAAACGTGGAACAGCGAACCGTTATTAGGTGGTAGCTACCAACCGACAGGAGAACTGCCTACAGCTAAGCCGGTGAATAATCCAGCCATAAATTCCGATATCGTGGGTTATGTTCGTGAAGCCACTGAACAAGAAGTCAGCCACGCGCTGGATGTGGCTACCGATGCCGGCGCAATTTGGTTTGCCACTCCCCCTTCAGAACGTGCCGCAATTTTAGTGCGTGCAGCGGAGTTGATGGAAAATGACCTGCAATCTTTGCTCGGCATTCTGGTTCGTGAAGCGGGTAAAACATTCAACAATGCGATTGCCGAAGTGCGCGAAGCCGTAGATTTTCTCCATTATTACGCTAGTCAGGTTCGCCAAGACTTTGCCAATGATACCCACCGCCCGCTGGGACCTGTCGTGTGTATCAGCCCGTGGAACTTCCCGCTGGCAATTTTCACCGGCCAAATCGCCGCTGCACTGGCAGCAGGTAATAGTGTCCTGGCAAAACCCGCAGAACAGACGCCACTTATTGCCGCCGTTGCAGTAAAAATGTTGCACCAAGCGGGTATTCCTCGCGATGTGCTGCAATTACTGCCCGGACAAGGGGAAACGGTGGGCGCACTACTGGTTGGTGATGAACGTATACGCGGTGTGATGTTTACCGGCTCTACCGCAGTTGCCAGCTTGTTGCAACGTAATATTGCCGGTCGTCTTGATGCACAAGGGCGCCCGACACCGTTGATCGCAGAAACCGGTGGCCTGAATGCCATGATCGTCGACTCTTCCGCGTTAACCGAGCAAGTTGTTACCGATGTCATTGCTTCTGCTTTTGACAGTGCAGGCCAGCGCTGTTCTGCCCTGCGTATCCTGTGTATTCAGGAAGATGTCGCTGAAAGGACTATCGCCATGCTGAAAGGAGCGATGGCTGAATGCCGGATGGGTAATACTGAGCACTTATTCACAGATATTGGCCCCGTCATTGATGCAGAAGCGAAAGCGGGTATCGAACGTCATATCCAAACCATGCGTACCAAAGGTCGGACAATTTATCAGGCGGCATACGAAAATGCCACCGACAGCCTGGCATGGTCACAAGGCACTTTCGTCCAACCAACGCTTATCGAGTTGGAAAGTTTCGATGAATTGAAGAAAGAAATTTTCGGACCAGTCCTGCATGTTGTCCGTTTTAAACGTAATGAGTTGGATAAGCTGCTGGATCAAATCAACGCTACGGGTTATGGCTTGACGTTGGGGATCCACACTCGTATTGATGAAACCATCGCCCAAGTCACAGGTAAAGCAAAAGTCGGCAACATATATGTCAACCGCAATATGGTTGGTGCCGTCGTCGGCGTGCAGCCATTTGGTGGTGAAGGCTTATCAGGCACAGGGCCAAAAGCCGGTGGGCCGCTGTATCTGTATCGCTTACTGTCACAACGCCCTCTCAATGCTGCCAGCCAAACCCTGGAACGACAGGATACAGAGTATGAGCTTGATGCCAAAACCCGTGTGGATCTGCACTCACCTCTCTACAAACTGGCGGATTGGGCAACCGAACAGAATAATGAAGCATTAGGCCAGGTGATTCAGGAATACAGTTTACTGGCACAAGGCGGGACAATACGTTTATTGCCGGGACCAACCGGAGAGCGCAATACTTATACCCTATTACCGCGCGGTCATGTTCTTTGCCTTGCAGACAATGAACAGGATGCATTGGTGCAATTAGCCGCAGTACTCTCTGTCGGTTGTCAGGTCCTTTGGGAGAAAGACGAACTGCATCAAGGGCTACAACGCCAGTTACCGAATGAAATTCACCGGCATATCCATTGGGTTAACGATTGGCAGAATGAAGAAACAGCGATGGAAGCGGTTATTTATCATGGCGATTGCGACCAATTGCGCCGAGTATGTGAGGTGATTGCCCAACGTAAGGGGCCGATTATCGCCGTACAGGGGTTTGCCCGTGGTGAAACCAATTTGATGCTAGAACGCTTACTGCATGAACGTTCATTAAGTGTTAATACGGCAGCAGCAGGCGGTAATGCGAGCTTGATGACAATTGGTTAATATTATTACGGTTAGCATGATTTTTTTCGTTGAAGCCACTTATTTAGTAATTAAAATAAGTGGCTAAATTAAATGGTTAAAAGTAAATACATAGAGGGGAATACGTGATAATCGCATTCCCCTCTGAAATCGTTTCAATTTGACAACATTATCTATCGGTATAATTAATCAATGACGACCATTCTGTTGCCAACTCAGATATTGTTCATATTTACGCAGTGCAATATTGTAATTGCTGAAAGCAGATTGGGATAATTTTTCGCTGAGTTTTTCCTGAATCTTTTTTGTCGTAAACTCACCGGTCGGATAATTACTTGAAGTCAGCAATTCATCCAAACGCCTTAAACGCACCACATATTCACGCACAGTACTATGACTCATCTCTGTTTGCTCAAACAGATACTGTTTAAATGACATAATGTCAAAATAATCAGTCTGGCTATTGCAATAAATCTCACTACAAAAGCGGCACAACGCCACAAATTTACCCTGCAACTCATTCCAGGTTTTGTCATCCACCAATTCAGTCATCTCAGAAATAGCTTCTTTATTGATGACCTGACCGTTAAAAACCAGCGAAATACGGTCAAGGGTTTTATGACAGTGCAGACAATGAGTCTGGCTGTGTTTATAATCTTTGATATAACGGCTAAGAGGCCGTTTCTTTTGTGTTGTAATAGACATAAGAGATAAAGCCCTGTGTATAGTCTTAACAAAAAAAACAAACAAGCAAAAAGTTACTTCTCTGGATTCAAACGCGCCCTCAACCTTTTTATCGCCTGGCTGTGAAGCTGACTTACGCGGGATTCTCCCACATTAAGCACCGCGCCGATCTCTTTAAGATTCAGTTCTTCCTGATAGTACAACGTAAGAACCATCTTTTCCCGTTCAGGTAACGATTCTATGACCTCGATGACCCGCTGACGAAGATCACCTTCCAGTAATTGTTGCAGAGGGTTTGCCTCATGCTCCTCCTCAATCACTGGCTCACAGCTTTCACCGTGAATTTCGTGCCATTCGTCATAAGAAAACAGTTGACTGTTATTCGTGTCTAACAGTATTTGCCGATATTCTATCAGATTAATCTTTAATTCTTTAGCAACTTCCTGCTCACTGGCTGGACGGCCTAACTCTTGCTCAAGTTTACGGATGGTCTGCGTGACTTCACGTGCGTTACGCCGCACACTACGCGGAGCCCAATCACGGCTCCTCAACTCATCCAACATTGCACCTCTGATGCGCTGTACCGCATAGGTGGTAAAGGCGGTTCCCTGCATGGAATCAAACCGCTCCACCGCATTCAGTAAGCCTATGCCACCGGCCTGAAGCAAGTCATCGAGTTCTACGTTGGCAGGTAATCTGACCTGTAGCCTCAATGCTTCATGGCGAACTAGTGGTACATAGCGCTTCCAGAGGCTATTTTTGTCCATCACGCCTTCGGCGGTATACAAATCGCTCACAACAACAGACACCTTTGGATAAGAGACTGGATACCATTATCCAATCCCCTAATCGGTACAATCGTTTGAACAATGAAGTAAAAGCACTTCTTTTTCACCTATGCGAAATTTTTTATGTCCGACCAAATGCATAGCAAGTTTCAGGCTGCCCTTGACGGTCTTTATAAAATTATGACCAAAAAATAAGGATCGGCGAACCGATCCTTATTTTATAAGCGTCATTTATGCCGGTTACCCTGCATAAATACTCAACTGGAAAATAACAATTAACGCAGCAGAGACATAACGGTTTGTGGGATCTGGTTCGCCTGAGCCAGAACAGCAGTACCCGCCTGTTGCAGGATGTTGCCACGGCTCATGTTGGAAACTTCAGTTGCGTAGTCGGCGTCTTCGATACGGCTTTTTGCAGCGCTCAGGTTGTTAACGGTGTTGTTCAGGTTGTTAACCGTGGATTCCAGACGGTTTTGTACTGCACCCAGGGAGCTACGCAGGCTGTCAACATCTGACAAGGCTTTATCCAAAACCTCCAGTGGCTTGGGCTTGGCAGTAATTTCTGTAGGAGCCTTCACTACAGACTTAGCACTTGTGCTATCAACAGTTACATCGTAGTATTTGGTCTTACCATCCTTATCAGTACCTTTTAATACAAATTTATCTGCAATCTCATTGCCATCTTTATCAAGAGCATGATTTACTTCCGTACCTGTCAACTTCAATGCCGTAATACTAGCATCGGCTAGATCAATATCTTTACCCGCTATTTTAGTTCCTGCAGATTTACCATGAGGCGCTTTTCCGCCAGCCACATTAAATTTTTCCAACTTCAGTTCTTGACTATCGATCTTTTTCAGATCAATGTTGATAACTTCGCCATCATTAGCACCAACCTGAACCTTCATAGTTGTATTGTCATTCAAGACTTTAATGCCGTTGAATTGAGTTTGTTCAGAAATACGATCAATTTCTTCTAAACGCTGTGTAACTTCTTTCTGAATGGATTCTATATCGCTCTTAGAGTTGCTACCGTTTTGTGACTGAACAGCCAATTCACGGATACGTTGCAGGTTGTTATTGATTTCGTTCAGAGCACCTTCGGTAGTCTGAGCAATGGAGATACCGTCGTTAGCGTTACGGGCAGCCTGAGTCAGACCTTTAACGTTCGCCGTAAAACGGTTAGCAATCGCTTGACCAGCAGCATCATCCTTCGCGCTGTTAATACGTAAACCAGAGGACAGACGCTCAATAGCTGTACCTAAAGCACCTTTAGATCGGGTCAGGTTATTTTGAGCCAGCAGAGATGAATAGTTGGTATTAATGACTGATGCCATAGTAGAGTTCCTTTTAAAATCAAGTCGATATAATTAGTTTGAGCCTTTTGCTCACGGTGTTCACCACCGCCAACAGTTTTATCGGCTGCTTAAAAAGAACCTTTAATATTTCTTGAAAAAACTTTTTTATTTTTTTCCCGCTTTTCCTCGATAACCCAAATAGCGCCTGTTCTCATCAACTATTCCATCCATCAAAAAAATTATTTTGTCAGTAAACTTTTCGTAAATTAATCCGATAACATGTCCAGTGATGCTTTTTATTAAAAGGAGTCAATATGGCTAGCATTTCCTCTTCGGCAGGAGCCTTATCCGGGTTAGATCCAAATTTATTGGATAAGCTTGAAGCAAGCGAAAGAAAACGTTTACAACCAATAACCCAGCAACAAACCAGCTATAAAGCTAAACTTACTGGTTTCGGTACGTTAAAAGGGAGTTTGGAAAAATTAAAGAGTGCATCTGAAGAACTCAAAAAATTTGATAAACTCAATACCACTAAAACCAGCGAAGATCATAAAACATTTACTCCGAGTACAGATTCAAAAGCCAGTCCGGGTAACTATGTTATTGAAGTTCAACAGCTTGCCAAGGCTCAGTCTTTGCAATCTAAGGCATTTCCTGATGTAAAAGCCCAATTAGGGGAACAGGGTAAAGGCTCCCGTACCATTATTATTACGCAACCAGGTGAAGAAAAAGCCGGTGAAGAAAAAGAAAAGCCAATGCGCATTTCCCTGAAAGATAATGAAACTTCTCTGGTTGAAATTCGTAATGCGATTAATAAACAAGAAAGCAACGTTAATGCCAGCATTATCAAAGCAGAAGATGATAAAAACTATTTAATCCTGACCTCGAAAAAAGCAGGCACAAAATCAGTTATGACGATTGAGGTTCAGGGTGATACTAAACTGGGTGAGTGGCTGAACTACAAGTCTGACGACAAAGGCAGTGGCACTGGTAAAATGACACAAGTGGTGGAACCTGCCAATGCAAAATTAACAATCAATGGCATTAAGATTGAACGCCAGACTAATGAAATAAAAGATGCACCAGAAGGCATTACGCTGAATCTGAAAAAGGTTTCAGAAAAAAAAGAAGTCGAAATCAACGGCAAGACTGAAAAAAGACCGGTACCAGAAACACTGGTGGTTTCTCGTGACATTGAGCCAATGAAAGAAGCGATTAAAAAGTGGGTTGATGCCTATAATGAGCTACAAAACACGTTCAGTTCATTAACCAAATACAAGAAAGTTGGAACAGGTGAAGCACCTTCAAAAGATAATGGTCCCTTGCTTGGTGACAGTACTTTAAAAGGTATTCAAAGCCAGCTAAAACACCAGCTCGTTGCAGCACAAAATGTTGCTGATATTGCTACTCTAAATAAACTGGGCATCAAACAAAAATTGGATGGTACACTGGAAATCAGTAACGAAAAACTGGAAAAAAAACTGAAAGAGAAATCAGCCGATGTTAAGGCTTTCTTTATGGGTGATGGAGAAAAAACCGGTTTTGCAACCACAACTTATAATTTCTTGAAAAAAACCTTGGATAGCCACGAAGGGACTATCGCAACAGTTACCGAAGGTATCAATAAAAGTCTGAAGACACTGGAAAAACAAGCAGAACAGACGAATAGAAATATTGAAGCCACAATGCAACGTTATAAAAAACAATTTACCGCGCTGGATAAACTCACCACTTCAATGAATCAGGCAGGTTTATCCCTGGCCCAACTTTTAAGATAATAAAAGGACACTAATGTATCAACGTTCGGCAAGCCAGTTATACGCTCAGGTAGATCTTGAGAGCGAAATTATGAATGCCTCTCCCTATCAATTGATTCAGATATTGTTCAACGGGGCGCTCAGCGCCCTGCGTCGTGCAATCATTCTGATGCAACAAGGGAATATTCCAGAAAAAGGGATAGCTATTTCAAAGGCGATTAATATCATTGATAATGGTCTCAAAGAGGGATTAGATTTCGAGAAAGGCGGCGAGATTGCCCAGAATCTTTTTGCTTTATATGATTATATGGGTCGCCGTTTACTCCATGCCAATTTACGCAATGATGAGAAGGCTATTACCGAAGTGATTGATTTACTTACCGAGATTTCAGATGCTTGGCGGCAAATAGGTCCTCATTACAACGCCAGTCAGGATATTGTTTAATGAAAAATGATACGGATCTTTTGTCAGCTTATCAGCAGATCCTTAGTTTAAGTGAGCAAATGATTGATTTAGCTAGAAATGAAAAGTGGGATGAACTGATTGATATGGAGATCACTTATCTGAAGGCAGTCGAAGTGGTTACTTTACTATCAGAAAATTCAGACGCACCTATTTCATTACAACAGCAATTGACCAAAATTTTGCAAACTGTCTTGGATAATGAAAAAGAAACTAAGAGATTGTTGCAAAAAAGGTTAAATGAACTCAGTGACCTGATTAAACAGGAAAGTTGTAAACAACGCTTACATGATACATACGGACAGTTCCCGACTAATAACTATGAAATGGAGTTAATTACGACGGAATCGAAATAGATATCACAAAGGCACCCGTGATTCCATTTAACAATAACTCTGATTAATGGTGTCATTTATTTTTTATTTCAGGTGGTGTTAATTCGTCACTATCGTTTTTTGGGTTAATCTAATTCGGCACTTTATTGTATTGATATTTTGCAAACAATCAAGGTATCTTATCTATATTTTTTAACAAAAATTTAACCATCAAATGATAGTGGCGATTCTGCTACTATGAGGCAATTAACAGGCGAATCCAAGGAATAATACAAATCAAAATATCTGATAATAACCGGTACCGAGTTTAATCACAGTAGTACCCTCGGATTTGTCGTTGATGATGAATTTGCCATCGGGATAGATTTGGATGATAGGGGAAACCAGCCCCCTAAGTTTTTGCTATTGGTAATTAATTTTTTCTTTTAATTCTTTTATTTTACTTTCCAGATTGGGAACATTTTTACTGGCAGCTTGTTGATAATGTTCAAGTGCTTTTTCATAATCTTGAGGTTCAATCTGACCACGTTCATAAATCATTTCCAAATTTAAGTGAGCGTAACCATCATCTAACGCTGCTGATGTAAGAAACCATTGCATAGCCTTGCGTGGATGCGTGAAAATAGCGATGACCAAATTAAATTACTCAATGAAAAACTCGCAGTTGCCCCATATATGCCCCAAGAAATTAATGAAAAATAAATATTTATTTTTTATCAACGAGATAAATATCTAAACCTGCATATTCATAATCTCGTGATACGCACTGACCAGTTTATTCCTCACTTGAATACCCATTTGCAGAGAAATAGTCGATTTTTGCATATTCACCATAACATCATTTAGCTCCACCCCTGGAACTCCCAGAGTGAAATCTTGTGCCTGCTTCGTCGCTCTCAGGCGTGTTTGGTTTATTTTTTCCACGGCCGCAGTCAGTTGACTGGCAAAACCACCTTGTATTGGAATAGGTTTGGCAATGTTTGCTGCTTGTAAAGCCTGAACCTGCATCTGTTGCAGTACACCTTCAATTGCCGGAATTGACATAAAAACCTCGCGTTAAATCACCCTATTGATTATGTGATTAAGTGCCATATTAGCCGTGGGCTGGTTGGCAATTTTCCACTACTGCCACCGTAACATAGCCTTTTTAAACTAAAGCGGGTAATTGAAGTAAAAATTCGAAGCTTATTGTGCCATTAAAAGAGGTGTGAACAGCGAATAATGACGGGATTAATAATAGGAAGAATCTTTTCGCTTGCGTATGGGGAGTCTGTTTTGTTACGCCACGCTTTTAGTATTCATGTTGACCAGCAAGGCAAGGATCGTCTATGAGTGCAGCAACAACCGACGTTGAAAACCAAAATAAAGGCTTCAACGCTATCATCAGCAGGATAAAAACTGATCCAAAAGTTCCGTTATTAGTTGCTGGCTCTGCTGCCATCGCTATCTTCGTCGCCCTGTTTCTCTGGTTGCGCAGTCCCGACTATCGGGTACTTTACAGCAATCTGAGCGATAAGGATGGTGGCGAGATTGTTACGCAATTAACCCAAATGAATATCCCTTACCGTTTTGCCGAGAATGGTGCGGCTCTCATGATACCTACCGATAAGGTGCATGAAACGCGTCTGAAACTGGCACAACAAGGGTTGCCCAAAGGGGGAGCCGCGGGTTTCGAACTATTGGATAAAGAAAAATTCGGTATCAGCCAGTTTAGTGAGCAGGTAAATTACCAACGCGCGCTGGAAGGTGAGTTGGCTCGTACCGTGGAATCGCTCGGCCCAGTCCAGAGCGCGCGCGTCCATCTGGCTCTGCCTAAGCCTTCTTTGTTCGTTCGTGAACAAAAATCGCCGTCAGCCTCAGTAACTGTGGGGTTGCTACAAGGCCGTGTACTGGATGAAGGACAAATTAATGCTATCGTGCATATGGTTTCAAGTAGTGTTGCCGGCTTACCCGCAAGCAATGTCACGATTGTAGATCAATCCGGTCGCCTGTTAACACAAAGTGATGCCACTAGCCGCGATTTGAATACCACTCAGTTGAAATATACACAGGAAGTGGAAAACCGTTTCCAGCATCGGATTGAAACCATCCTGGCGCCGGTGGTCGGCCGGGGCAATGTGCATGCACAGGTCACTGCACAAATTGACTTCTCTCGTCGCGAAGAAACAGCAGAAGAATATAAACCTAACCAGCCACCGAATCAGGCTGCTATCCGTTCTAAACAGAGCAGCACCAGCGAGCAAAGCGGCGGACCATTGGTCGGGGGCGTGCCAGGGGCGTTGTCAAATCAGCCAAGTGCTGCACCAAGTGCACCAATCGAAAAACCGAACGCAAATGCCAAAGGCAACGGTGACGAAAAATCTGACCAACAGCGCAGTAACGCTAACAAAAACAATAGTTACGAGCGTATGTTAAGCAACAACCGCAATAACCGTTATGACGAAACCACTAACTATGAAGTAGATCGCACCATTCGTCATACACAATTGCAGGCTGGCGCAGTGGAACGCCTTTCGGTTGCAGTTGTGGTCAACTATGCCACCGTGAAGGGAGAAAATGGCCCTGAAACACAAGCGCTGACACCAGAACAGCTATCACAAATCGAAGGGTTGACTCGTGAAGCAATGGGCTTCTCTGCTGACCGTGGCGATAGCCTGAATGTGGTTAACACACTGTTCAATGACACCAGCGAAGTGATAGAACCTTTGCCATTCTGGCAGCACTCTGCCCTGCTGGAGAAACTGTTAGAAGCAAGTCGTTGGTTACTGTTGGTACTGGTTGCATGGCTACTGTGGCGTAAGATGATCGTGCCACAAATCGCTAAAAAACGTGCCGCAGAAAAAGCTGCGCTGGAAGCGCAAAAGAACCCGCCGAAACAGCAAACAGAAACCAATGCTGAATTGGACGAAAAAATGCGCCGTAAGCTAGCTCGCCAACGTGTCAATGTTGAGCTTCAAAGCCAGCGTCTGCGTGAACTTGCAGAAAAAGATCCTCGCGTCGTCGCGCTGGTGATCCGTCAATGGATGAGTAACGAACAATGAGCCTGACCGGAACAGAAAGAAGTGCCGTCATGTTAATGACCTTGGGAGAAGATCAGGCGGCCGAGGTGTTCAAACACCTGAATTCCAGAGAAGTGCAACAACTGAGTGTCGCGATGGCGGGGATGAAACAAGTCTCTAACCAGCAACTGGTTGAAGTACTGGCAGAGTTTGAAGAAGATGCGGGACAGTTTGCTGCCCTCAGCATCAACGCAAATGACTATCTGCGCAATGTACTGATCAAGGCATTGGGCGAAGAACGGGCTTCCAGCCTGCTTGAGGATATCCTTGAGTCCCGTGATACGACGACGGGCATCGAAACCCTCAACTTTATGGAACCGCAGATGGCGGCCGACATGATCCGCGATGAACATCCGCAGATCATCGCCACCATTTTGGTTCACCTGAACCGTGGTCAGGCTGCTGATATCCTCGCCCTGTTTGATGATCGCCTGCGTAACGATGTCATGCTGCGTATCGCTACTTTTGGGGGCGTACAACCATCTGCGTTGGCAGAATTGACGGAAGTACTGAATAACCTGCTGGATGGTCAGAACCTGAAACGCAGCAAGATGGGAGGTATTCGTACTGCGGCTGAAATCATCAACTTGATGAAAAGCCAGCAAGAAGAAGGTGTCATTGAGGCAGTTCGTTCCTACGATAACGAACTGGCACAGAAAATTATTGATGAAATGTTCCTGTTCGAAAATCTTATCAGCGTGGACGATCGCAGTATCCAACGCCTGTTGCAAGAGATTTCCACCGATTCCTTACTTGTGGCATTGAAAGGTTGCGATCAGGCATTGCGCGATCACTTCCTCAACAATATGTCGCAGCGTGCTGCTGAAATCATGCGCGATGATTTGGCAAACCGTGGCCCTGTACGGATGTCTCAAGTGGAAGCCGAACAGAAAGCCATCCTGCTTGTTGTTCGTCGTCTGGCAGAAAGTGGCGAAATGATCCTAAACGGTGGTGACGATACCTATGTCTGATAAGTCGAATAATGGAAACTGGCGGCCATGGCAGCCAGGCGAATTGACTCAGTGGGAAACCCTGCGGGCAAAACTGGAACCCATAGATGAGGAACAGCAGCCAAGCGAACAAGATCGGCTGCTGGAACAAGCAAGAATACTGGACGAGCTAAAAGAGCAGGCGCGTCAGGCTGGTCATGTGCAGGGCTTTGCAGAAGGCCAGATTCAAGGCTATGAACAAGGGGTTCAGGAAGGCCACCAAGCCGGATTGGAACAAGGTTTGCAGGAAGCCAAACAACAACAGCAAGTTATTACTGATCAGTGGAAAGCCTTGCTAACGGACTTTAGCCATTCACTGGATGGGTTGGATACCGTGATTGCTTCCCGCCTGATGCAACTTGCATTAACTGCTGCCCATCATATTCTGGGGCAACCTGCGGTTTGTGATGGCACTGCCCTGCTGAATCAGATCCGCGAATTTATCCAGCAAGAACCTATGTTCAGCGGCAAACCCCAATTGCGTATCCATCCACAAAATATTCCTCTGGTTGAGCAGCAACTGGGGGAAGTTTTGGCGCTACACGGCTGGCGTTTAGTTGCGGATAACAAACTGCATCCGGGCGGCTGTAAAGTCAGCGCCGATGAAGGGGATATGGACGCCAGTTTAGCTACCCGCTGGCATGAAATGTGTCGTCTGGCAGCACCGGGAGAATTGTGATGACGGCAAGATTGGGTTGCTGGTTGGCAACTTTGGATTCATTAGAAAAGCGGCTGGAAAAAACACCAAAAGTACGTCGCTATGGGCGCCTGACCCGCGCCACAGGCTTGGTACTGGAAGCCACTGGCTTACATATGCCTCTCGGTGCTACCTGCCTGATCGAGCGCCAGAATGGCAACGCCATTGAAGAGGTTGAAAGTGAAGTCGTCGGCTTCAACGGCGAAAAACTGTTGCTGATGCCACTGGAAGAATTAGAAGGTATTGTGCCAGGCGCTCGCGTCTATGCCCGTTCTTATGGCGAAGATGCGAGCGCCGGACGCCGATTACCTCTGGGAGCGGAATTACTCGGCAGAGTTCTGGATGGTGCAGGCCGCCCCCTTGATGGTTTACCTGCCCCCGATACAGGTTATCGCGCCCCCTTGACAACAACGCCATTTAACCCCCTGCAAAGAACCCCTATCAGCAATGTATTGGACGTTGGCGTTCGTGCCATCAATGCCCTACTGACAGTGGGACGTGGGCAACGTATGGGATTATTTGCCGGTTCCGGCGTCGGTAAAAGTGTGCTGCTTGGCATGATGGCTCGTTATACCCAAGCTGATGTGATCGTTGTGGGATTAATTGGTGAGCGTGGTCGTGAAGTTAAAGACTTTATCGAAAATATTTTGGGCAAGGAGGGATTATCACGCTCGGTCGTCGTTGCCGCTCCCGCCGACGTTTCACCTTTACTGAGAATGCAAGGCGCCGCTTATGCAACGCGCATCGCCGAAGATTTCCGAGACAGAGGCAAACATGTCTTGTTGATCATGGATTCTCTGACCCGTTACAGCATGGCACAACGTGAAATTGCACTGGCTATCGGCGAACCACCAGCAACCAAAGGTTATCCTCCTTCTGTATTTGCCAAGTTACCGGCACTGGTGGAAAGAGCCGGTAATGGTGTCAGTGATGGCGGCTCTATTACTGCATTTTACACCGTGTTGACAGAAGGTGATGACCAGCAAGATCCAATTGCCGATGCTGCGCGAGCCATCCTGGATGGTCATATCGTACTATCACGTTCACTGGCGGAATCTGGTCATTATCCTGCTATTGATATCGAGGCTTCTATCAGTCGTGCCATGACCGCGCTGATCGACAATACTCATTATCGGCGAGTACAACATTTCAAACAGTTGCTTTCCAGCTATCAACGCAACCGGGATTTGATCAACGTTGGTGCCTATGCTGCGGGTAGTGATCCTCTGCTTGACAGGGCGATTGAGCTTTATCCTCATATGGCCCAATTCCTGCAACAAGGCATTGACGAGCGCAGCGAATACGATGAAGCCTGCACTCAGCTTCAACAATTATTGCCAACATAATATTTTGCCTATGGGAGTTTAACCAAAAAATACTTTTGCCAAGGGGTATAACATTTATCAATACGGTGCCGATATAAATTTACTATTGATGTCATTCAGTAACGCTGATGTCTGTTTGGTGATTAATACGAGGAAATACATGCAACAACACTCCCCTCTCATGACTTTGCGTGAACTTGCCCAGGATGCGGCAGAAAAAGCAGCATCGCAACTTGCGCAGATTCGGCAAAGTCACCAACAAATGGAGCAACAACTCACGGCGTTAATGAATTATCAGGATGAGTATCGTACCCGTCTGAATGACACGCTCAGCAGTGGTATGTCCTGCTCTACTTGGCAAAATTACCAGCAGTTTATGAGAACGCTGGAAATGGCAATTGAACAGCACAGATTACAGCTCAACCAATGGAAAAAGCGTCTTGAACAAGCCATGTCACAATGGCAGGAAAAACAGCAACGCCTGAATGCCTTCGACACACTGCAACAGCGGGCAGAGCATAATTTGAAGTTACACCAAAATCGCATGGAGCAAAAACAAATGGACGAGTACGCACAACGCGGTGCACAACGGAGAATGAAACAATGAATCTCACTCTTTTGCCTACTGATTTAAAATTCACGGACAAAGGTACGGATAAAAGTCAGCCGACTTTAAATAATACCGTGATCGGTAACCATTCTTCTCAATTTGGGCAACTTCTCAATGCAGAAACAACCTCTATGCGGAAGCCCACTACTCAAGTGGATAAAAATAGTCTGAAAGAGGAAAAATCCACCTCTGATAAAACAGCAGAAAGCAGCTGGCCGCAATTGGCAGCAGTGCCAGATAACAGCATGGTCAAGGATAAATCATCGGTAGAAACAGCACCGCAAGAAAACAGTGCCGAATTTGCTGTATTAAAAGATGAAGATCTCTTATCAGCCGAAACATTAAGTGCGACGATACCAATCCAGCTTGCTGAGCTGCTGACTCCTCATACAAATTCCGCTGTTCTTACTGAAAACTCACAGGGTTTGATGGGCAATGAATTGTTAGAAAATAAATTGCTGGAAAATTCTTCACCAGAAGATGCATTGCCGGAAACTGCCTGGCTGGATAGCGAAAACAGCCCTGCTAATACACTGTTGGTCAGCAACGCCAAAGATAGCAGATTAACTGACAACAATTTTGTTGAACTGTCTAAAGCGGGTGAGCAAGGTGAAGACATTCAACTTTCGGCTAAACAGGTGGCGCTCCCTCTGAACAATAAGACAGAGAGTTCTGTCAGCCTTCAATCTGAATTGGCACCGCTCGCCGGACAACTCAAACTGGCTACCAATAACCTTGCCACCAATAATAAGGTTGAATCTGGCAAGGCTCTTCTCAAAGAGACAATCTCAGGCAATAGCAAAGATCCAAATCTGCTCCAGATGGCAATTCAGGCAACGCCTGCATTGCCATCTTCGACGGCAGAAACAGCTTCTATTGACTCACCTACGGTATTGGCAACCCCTTCCCTGCTTTCAACCGGACAGCAGTTTCAGCTTAACAGTACCACTACACCTTTCACTACACCTTTATTAAAGGCTCATCTTGGCAGCGAAGAGTGGCAGCAACAGCTCAATCAACATGTGCTGTTCTTTAACCGTAACGGTCTACAACAGGCAGAACTTCGCTTACATCCTCAAGAACTGGGAGCATTGCACATCCGCATGAGTGTTGAAGACAATCAGGCACAATTGCATTTTGTTTCTGCCCATCAGAATGTTCGTGTGGCTCTGGAAGCGGCATTACCCGGGTTACGCCATGCATTGGCTGAAAACGGCATTCAATTGGCACAAAGCAGTGTCAACAGTGATGCCCAAGGCAACAGTCAACAAAAGTATTTTGCTGATAACCATGCCAATAACCCGAACAGCAATTCTGATTCCCATGCTGAAACGCAAGAGTCTGGTTTAGTGGCTGCAACCGGGATCACAACCCCCTCTGTATCAGCCATCAGGGTGACACCTCAACAACTCACCTCGGCCAGAGGAGGTATTGATATTTTTGCCTAATTACCACCTAAACATTAGCCTAATTTCGTGGGACGTCGGAATAAAACGAAAACAGGTCGATAACAAACGTGTGAGTTAATGGTTTTTTCCCCGTTTGTTCCAGCCATTGCCGAAACAAAGACGCGGGATAATTGATCTCGATTTTGATGGATAAGGGCTTCGCCACGGAATGCGCGGAGACTTATTCGCAACAGAAAACAGGAATTTATCTGTCCATGTCTGATTATAGCTACGAGCATAAACGCACAAATCCAATTTGGATGATACTGTTAGTACTGATTGCTGTTCTTGGTGTTGCCATCGGAGGGTATAGCTGGTGGGTAATGAATCAGTCAGCCAATAACAGTACAGAAAAAACCAAAGCCATTGATGCCCCCGTATTTATGACCTTGGAGCCTTTTACCGTCAATTTGATCGACAACGAAGAGCATTTCGATCGTGTTCTCTACGTTGGCATCACATTGCGTCTGACTGACGAGAAAACCCGTCAGCGCTTCCATGAATATCTGCCAGAAGTTCGTAGCCGCATGTTGCTGTTATTATCTCGTCAGGAAGCCACCGATCTGGCAAAAGATGATGGCAAGAAGCATTTGGTGACAGATATCAAACAGATACTACACCCGACACTAATACCCGGTGAACCCGATCAAGAAGTCACCGATGTGTTATTCACCACGTTTATTCTGCGATAATCACAATGAGTGACAATATTCTTTCACAAGCAGAGATCGACGCTCTGCTCAATGGTGACAGTGCCTCTGCTGATGACGTAGAACAAACTGCGTCCCGAGAAAATGAGGTTCGCCCTTACGATCCCAATACACAACGCCGTGTTGTACGCGAACGTTTGCAGTCACTGGAAATCATCAATGAACGTTTTGCCCGCCAATTCAGAATGGGGCTGTTTAACATGCTACGCCGTAGCCCGGATATTACGGTCGGCGCTATCAAGGTTCAGCCTTACCACGAATTTGCCCGCAATCTGGCCGTGCCAACCAACCTCAATCTGGTTCACCTGAAACCATTGAGGGGAACGGCGCTATTCGCTTTTGAACCCAGCTTAGTTTATATCGCCGTTGATAACTTGTTTGGGGGTGATGGCCGTTTTCCAACCAAAGTGGAAGGTCGTGAATTTACCTATACCGAACAGCGGATCATTAATCGGATGCTGAAATTGGCACTGGATGCCTATCGTGATGCATGGGATTCCATCTTTAAACTTGAAGTGGAATACGTGCGTTCCGAAACGCAGGTGAAATTCACCAATATCACCACTTCACCGAATGACATCGTGGTGACTACACCGTTTCAAGTAGAAATCGGTGCATTGACCGGGGAATTCAATATTTGTATTCCATTCGCCATGATCGAGCCTCTGCGCGAGCGCCTGACCAATCCCCCAGTGGAAAATATACGTCAGGAAGAGAGCCAGTGGCGCGAAAGTTTAGTGAAGCAAGTTCAACATTCAGAATTAGAACTGGTGGCCAACTTTGTTGATATCCCTTTACGGCTGTCAAAGATCCTTGAATTGAAAAAAGGCGATGTCTTACCGATTGAAAGACCCGAACGTTTAATCGTTCACGTTGATGGTGTGCCTGTGCTCACCAGTCAATATGGAACACTAAACGGGCAATATGCCCTGCGTGTTGAACACCTGATTAACCCTGTTTTAACTGCTCTGGATGAGGAAAAGCCCAATGAGTGATGCTAAACAACCTACAGATACCAGCTCGACTGAAGATATGTGGGCAGAAGCGCTGGAACAACAGGCCGCACAGCAAACCTCTGACGGCGGCGCGTCAATATTTGAGAATCTGGAAGCGCAGGATGCGTTGGCCCAGCTTTCCGATATTGATTTGATCATGGATATTCCTGTCAAGCTTTCTGTCGAGCTAGGCCGTACTAAAATGACCATCAAACAACTGTTGAGACTGTCACAAGGCTCAGTCGTTCCCCTTGATGGTCTGGCGGGAGAACCATTGGATATTCTGATTAATGGTTATTTGATCGCGCAGGGAGAAGTGGTTGTCGTATCCGATAAATACGGTATCCGTATCACAGATATCATCACTCCTTCTGAGCGTATGCGTCGCTTGAGTCGTTAACTATGATGGCGAACCAGCCTTTCGTTCATACCTCTTTTCAACAGGATGCAGCACTTGATGCTGCACCTGTTAACACGGCCGCCAGCCATGCCCATGTGAATATGATCAAACAGACAGGCAATAGTGATCCCCTGCCAGCCAGTCAAACGCTGATGCAAGTCAGCAGTGCCCTGGGCGGTGTTTTATTGCTGATTTTCTTCATAACATGGCTAGTTCGCCGTTTGGGTTTTTCCCCGGCTAAAAGCAAAAATCATCGTTTGCTAAACGTTAAGGCAAGCTGTTCCCTTGGGCCGAAAGAACGGGTTGTTGTGGTAGAAGTCGAGGATAACTGGCTAGTTTTAGGAGTCACATCCCACCAGATCAATATGCTGCATCAAATGCCTGCCCCCCCTGACAACGTGGACAAGGAGACCGCGCTCAAGTCGCTGCCATTTGGTCAGATGCTAAAAAATACACTCCAGCGAAACAGCAAAAATGACAAGGACGATGATGAAAAATAGCGTTTTTTTTATGACAGGCAAAAAATTTGTCTCGCGGCTTTATCCAATGCGTTTGACGGCTCTGTTTATGGCGCTCCTGCTGCCACTGTTCCCCATGAACGCGGCAGCCGAGTTTCCTGGTATCATCAGCCAGCCCTTAGCCAATGGCGGACAAAGTTGGTCATTGCCAGTCCAAACCCTGATTTTCATCACGGCACTGGGGTTCATCCCTGCTGCTCTGCTAATGATGACCAGTTTTACCCGCATCATCATTGTACTTGGTTTGCTGCGCAATGCGCTGGGAACGCCTTCTGCCCCGCCTAATCAGGTTATGTTGGGTTTGGCGTTGTTTATGACTTTTTTCATTATGGCGCCAGTATTTGACAAAGTTTACCAAAACGCTTACCTACCCTACAGTGAGGATAAAATCACACTGGAAGTCGCACTGGATCAGGGAGCCAAACCTTTACGCCAATTTATGTTACGTCAGACACGGGAAAATGATCTGGCACTGTTTGCCCGTCTTGCCGATCAGGGCGCATTTGAAACGGCGGATGCTGTTCCAATGCGCGTGCTCGTTCCCGCGTTTATTACCAGTGAATTGAAAACCGCATTCCAAATTGGCTTTACCCTCTTCATTCCGTTCTTGATCATCGATCTGGTTGTTGCCAGTGTCTTGATGGCGTTGGGGATGATGATGGTTCCACCAGCTACTATCTCACTGCCGTTCAAACTTATGCTGTTTGTTTTGGTAGATGGCTGGCAACTCTTGCTTGGTTCACTGGCACAGAGTTTTTATGTTTAATCAATAGTGTTATGTCTAGCGTGAAATCTTATTGGAATAAAGAGCAAAAAGCGGTTTGAGAAAATTATGACTCCAGAATCGGTAATGGCCCTCGGTGTTGAAGCAATGAAAGTGGCGTTAGCACTGGCTGCCCCCCCCCTTTTATCTGCCTTAATCAGTGGCTTGATCATCAGCTTATTACAGGCGGCAACTCAGGTAAACGAGATGACCTTATCGTTTATTCCGAAAATCCTGGCCGTCTTCGTGACTATCGTCACTGCCGGACCATGGATGCTAAATTTATTGCTGGATTACATGCGCACGCTGTTTAGCAGTATTCCGACTATTATCGGTTAATTATGATCCCGTTTGATAGCGAAACACTTTCCCGCCTCGTCAGCGATTTTTTCTGGCCATTGGTGCGTCTGTTGGCCTTGTTCAGCACAGCCCCCATTTTCAGTGAAAAGCAGATACCGATAAAAGTTAAAATTAGTCTGGCCTTAGCGATCACCGCTTTACTCGTTCCAACTCTCCCCTCCCCGCAAATTCCGATTTTTTCTGTTGCCGGAATTTGGGTCTTGATACAACAAATATTGATTGGTATGGCCTTGGGACTGACCATGCAAATCGCCTTTGCCGTAGTGCGGCATGCAGGTGAAGTACTCGGCTTACAAATGGGACTTTCATTCGCCACATTTTTTGATCCTACTGGTGGCCCGAATATGCCTATCTTAGCCCGCATCCTCAATATGATGATGATGTTGCTGTTCCTGGCTCTTGATGGACATTTATGGCTATTATCAATTCTGGCAGATACGTTTTATTCCATTCCCGTTCAATCAGCCCAATTGAATCCAAAGGGTTTTCTGTTGCTATCCCAAAGTGCCAGTCTAATTTTTATCAATGGCATGATGCTGGCAATGCCAATGATTACCCTACTTTTGGTTTTGAACTTCTCCCTGGGCATGTTAAACCGCATGACACCACAACTTTCTGTATTTGTGGTCGGTTTTCCGTTGACTCTGACTGTAGGGATTTTCACGCTTTCCCTGTTATTTCCAACATTGGTGCCATTCACTGAGCGGTTATTTGGAGAAATGTTTGACCATTTGGCGATAATCATTCATGAACTGGTACTGTAGCTGTTATTTTTCTGATCAACCCGCCAATCTGGCGGGATAACTTCCATCTTGTCCTGATATTCCTCTTCAACCATCCACCATAGTACCCGCATCTAAAATTAACACTTTTACAACAAAAAATATCGACATAGAGTATTTATTTTAGTTAATTTAATTTTGTAATGTTACTATCAAGTATGTATTTAGCATAAAAATTCGCCAAATAACCTATAGCTAGTTCATTTTCACGAAAAAACAGTTATCGGCAGTATTTATTTTATTTTCAGATGGACGCAACAAATTAAAACCAAATAATTACAAAGGAGAAATGAAAATGTTACATAACAACTCTTCACAAACTTCCTCAGTAATTTGTAATAACAACTCTCTCTCTTCTCCTACCTATCCTCTTAGTTCTCCCCAGCAAGCCATCTGGTTTGATCAGGCTATTCATCCCCATTCTTCTAACTACAACCTCAGCATTTTTATCTGCATTGAAGGAGAATTGAAGGAAACATTATTTGCCCGTGCCTTTGAATCTGTTGTTGATTGTCATGACACTCTGCGTTTGCAGTTTATCAACACCCACGCTTTACCCAGCCAAAAAGTTGTTCACTCTCTCCCTATCACCCTGGATATACAGGATTTTTCATCCCGTCCAGATGCTGAAACCAGAGTAAAACAATACATGGATGCCGAGTTCATGCGCCCATTTCACCTGAGTGAGACCCTGTGGCGCACCACATTATTGCGAGTCAGCGATACCTGTCGGTACTGGCAATTTTGCTGTCATCATTTGGTCATTGATGGCACAGGGATGTTCCTACTCATCAACAAGGTTATTGATGCCTATAACCGCCTGATGAAAGGAGAAACCCTGAACAACTCCGCTCACTCTTATCTGGATTTTATTACGGATAACCTCGATTATCTTGCTTCCGAACACTACTCACACGACAGGCAATTTTGGTTGAAACGCTATGAAAACCTGCCTCCTCCCTTGCTCCAGCCTGTCAATGGCAATAACACGACAAACCATAAACAAACCAAACCCGCTGCTCCTCAGCCTGTCATTTGGTCAATCGATCAGGCTCTTTTTAAACGTATCGAGAAAGTGGCTGGCGGACAGGGATTACCCTTCCTGCATTTCATGTATGCCATCCTGACCTGCTATTTCACCCGAACAACAGGTGTCAATGAAATTGTCATTGGTGTTCCCGTGCACAACCGCAAAAATACGCGACAAAAGTCCACGATGGGAATGTTCGCATCCGTGCTCCCTATTGGTATCACCCTTTCACCGGAAGATACGTTTCGTGATGTCATGCGCAAAGCCGCAACTGAAATGAGTCTTTGCCATGAGCATCAACATTTTCCCATCGCAGAACTCAACCGACAAATACACTCGCGGCAACAAAGCGGAAATGCGCGATTATTTGACGTGACTTTATCTCTCGAACCGTTTAAAGCCAATTTGCATATGGAAGGAGAAAACGTCAACGTCAAACAGTTAGAGCTACATTCTGGTATTCCCTATCCTCTTTGTATCAGAATGAAGCAATACATAAATACCGCCTGTCCTGAAGATACTCATTCCCCGATTTCCATTGAATTCTATTTTTCTCCTGATTATCTGAGTATCACAGAAGTTATGGCGCTCCGCTCCCGTCTTACTGTCCTGCTTGACGCCGCTCTCACTTCTCTGGAGATGCCCTCTCTTACGCAGACAAAAATAGTCAATCTGCCAATCCTGCCCGATATTGAACGCCAACAGGTATTGATGGATTTCAATACCACCCAAGCCGAGTTCCCGCAAGATACTCTGATTCATCAACTGTTCGAAGCACAAGTACGGCGCACACCAGATGCCATTGCCGTGGTCTTTGAAGAGCAATCACTGAGCTACGATGAATTGAACAAACGCGCCAACCGTCTGGCGTATCATCTGATTGCTCTCGGCGTGCGTCCTGATGATCGGGTGGCAATTTGTATTGAGCGTAGTCTGGAAATGGTGGTCGGTTTATTAGCTATTCTCAAGGCCGGTGGCGCTTTCGTTCCCCTTGATCCGACTTATCCAACCACGCGGCTGGCATATATGCTCAATGACTCAGCCCCCGTGGCGCTGGTTACTCAAACAACGATGACAAAAATAGGGAACCGTCACCTGCCAACCATTCTGCTGGATATTCCAGACTATTCTGTTTTGAATGAAAAATCGGAAGAAAACCCAGAGATCCAAGCATTGGGGCTGACCTCCCGTCATCTGGCTTATGTTATCTATACTTCCGGCTCCACCGGACAGCCCAAAGGGGTCATGATAGAACATCGCAGTTTGTGTAACTTGATTACCACCCAGCAAGACATGCTAGCCATCACTCCAAACAATCGGATCTTGCAATTTGCCTCAAACAGTTTCGATGCCTGTATTTGGGAATGCTGCATGGCGCTATTGGCAGGTGCTCGCCTTTACCTTGCCAGGCGGGAGAGCCTGCTGCCGGGAACAACCTTGTCTCACTATTTAGAGACTCACGCCATTACTCACACCCTCTTGTCCCCCACTGCTCTGGCAAGCATGGACACACTTCCGGCAACCCTGCAAACCTTATTGGTGGGAGGGGAAGCATGTCCACCTACGCTGACCAAACGCTGGGCACAAGGACGGCAGATGATCAATGCATATGGCCCGACAGAATCCACAGTGTGTGCTACTCTTTGCCGATGTGAAAGTCAGGAAGACAATGCCCCACCGATTGGTCGTCCCATCGCCAATACCCAGATCTATATCCTTGACATGCACGGTCAACCCGTCCCGCGAGGAGTCGTGGGAGAAATTCATATCGCTGGGGTCGGTGTTGCCCGCGGTTACCTGAACCGTCCCGAACTCACTGCCGAACGCTTCCTTGCCGATCCGTTTTCCCAGAATCCAAATGCTCGTATGTACAAAACCGGCGATCTGGGACGTTGGCTGCCCGATGGCAACATTGAATATCTCGGCCGTAATGATTTCCAAATCAAACTGCGTGGTTTCCGCATTGAGCTAGGAGAGATCGAAGCAAGGCTACGGCAATGCCACGGCATACGTGAAGCCGTGGTACTGCCCTGTGAAAACAGTCCCGCATCAAAACAGCTGGTCGCCTACTTGCTACCGAAGACAGATACTGAACTGGAACCAATGGCATTACGGCAACAACTCGCACAACACCTTGCAGAATACATGATACCCAGTGCCTTCGTAACACTCGACGCTTTCCCACTCACACCTAATGGCAAACTTGACCGTCAGGCTCTTCCCAAACCCGATCATACGGCAATCGTCACACGCAGTTACCAAGCCCCCAGAGGAGAAACAGAAACCATCTTGAGTCAAATTTGGCAAATGTTGCTCGGAGTGAAATATGTCAGCCGCTGCGATCACTTTTTCGAGCTTGGCGGGCACTCGCTGATAGCCGTTAGCCTGATCGAACAACTACGTGAATTGGGCTGGTCTATTGACATTCAGGTTATATTCACTAAACCCGTATTGAAAGAGATGGCAAAAACGCTACTGTCGGTTCAAAAAAATACCGTTCAAGGAAATACAGAGCAAGAAAAGACAACGGTATTCACTGTACCGCCCAATCTCATCCCTGAAGGCTGTACTGCCATTACCCCAGATATGTTGACGCTAGTTTCCCTATCCCAACACGAGATTAATGCCATCGCCGCAACTCTTCCTGGTGGTGCAGCCAATATCCAAGATATCTACCCTCTCGCACCGCTACAGGAAGGTATTTTGTTCCATCATCTGTTGCAGAAACAGGGCGATACTTATCTGTTACGCAATTTACTTGCCTTCGACACCCGCGAACGGCTCGATACCTTTCTGGCAACCTTACAACAGGTTATTAACCGTCACGATATTTTGCACACTTCAATCTGCTGGCAGGGATTGGCACAACCAGTGCAAGTCGTCTGGCGACAGGCATCTTTGACCGTTAATACATTCTTACCCAATGGCGAACAGGATATCTCCTCCCAATTACTGGCGCACACCAATCCCCACCAGTACCGTCTTGATGTGAGTCAGGCACCACTATTTTCCGCTGACATAGCCTATGACCCGCATCTGGATGAGTGGTTACTGGTTTTGTGCATCCATCATTTAATCTGTGATCATGTCACACTGGAACGTATCATTGATGAAATTGATGCATTATTACCTGACCATACCAAGAATAGTTATCTTGACAACCGTCATACTGAAAAATTACCCCCAACATTGCCTTATCGTAACTTTGTCGCTCAATCCCTGTATTTGCCGACTTCAGATCATGAAGCCTATTTCCGTCAGGTACTCTCTGATATCGATGCACCAACAGCGCCTTTCGGGATACTGGATATTCACAGTGAGGATAAGCAGATATCAGAGGCTAAACAGCCACTGGATGTGACATTGTCCAAGGCCATCCGCACACAAGCCCGACGTCAGGGGGTCAGTCCCAGTATATTGTTTCATGTTGCTTTAGCACTGGTGCTGGCAAAAACCAGTGGGCGCGACGATGTCGTCTTCGGTACGGTATTGCTGGGACGTATGCAGGGCAGTACCGGCATTGATCACGTTATGGGGCTGCTTATCAATACCCTGCCCATTCGGATCAGGCTTACAGATAATAGCGCACAGGCAACCGTTCAAGAGACCTACCTCAATTTGATGAAGTTGCTGGAACACGAACAAGCAACGCTGACGCTGGCTCAACATTGCAGTAACGTGATCCCTCCTTTGCCACTCTTTAATACACTACTCAATTATCGTCATAGCCAGGCGGATACCACTTTTGCTAAATGGGAAAGTGTGCGTCTGCTGATGCAAGAAGAGAGAGTCAATTATCCTATCGGTTTGTTTGTTGATGATTGGGGTGATGGGTTTAGTTTAGTTGCCCAAACCGTATCGGGCATCGATCCAATTCGTCTGATCGGCTATATGACTACTGCCCTGACGGGGCTGACCGAAGCGCTAGAAACCTCACCCCACCAGCCAATTTTGACTATTTCGATTTTACCCGTTGTGGAGCGCCAACAACTGCTGGTGGATTTCAATGCGCTCCAATCTTCTCAAGACGCTATATTCTCCCAAAATACAGCCACTGACCTCCCACAAGACACGTTTATTCACCAACTGTTTGAAAAGCAAGTACAGCAAAACCCCGATGCAATTGCTGTCATCTTTGAAGAGCAATCGTTGAGTTATGTTGAATTGAACCGTCAAGCCAATTGCTTAGCGCATTATCTGATTACCTTAGGTATCCGCCCTGATGATCGGGTGGCAATTTGTTCTGAACGCAGTCCGGCCATGATGGTGGGATTACTCGCTATCCTTAAGGCCGGCGGTGCCTATGTCCCGCTTGATCCAGGCTATCCAGCCGAGCGACTGGCTTATATACTTGAAGATGCAGCTCCCGTTGCCTTGCTCACCCAGACTTTATTCACCCAAACAACGTTAATCAATCGACTGCCCAACGTACCCATTGTGGATCTCAATAATCTTGCATTCTTTACAGCAAACATGCCAATCAACAACCCAGATCCCAAAGTGCTTGGCCTCACCTCACGCCATCTGGCTTATGTGATTTATACCTCTGGTTCAACAGGCTTGCCCAAAGGGGTAATGAATGAACATCGTGGTGTCGTGAATGGTCTGCTTTGGTCACAAAAGGCTTATCAACTAACCCCGCAGGATCGGGTCTTACAGAAAACACCTTTTAGTTTTGATGTTTCCGTTTGGGAGCTATTCCCACCCCTGATGTTTGGAGCACAATTAATTTTGGCTCGCCCCGATGGTCATAAAGATCCACACTATTTACTGTCTGAGATAGAAAAACGCCAGATTACTATTATCTATTTCGTGCCTGCCATGCTACAGCAATTTGTCCATGCCATTTCTGCCGGATGTTGCCCTTCTTTACGCCATATTTTATGCAGTGGTGAAGAGTTTCCTTATGTCTTGCAGCAGAAATGTCTGTCCCATTTTGCGCACTGTCAGTTACATAACCTATATGGCCCAACTGAAGCTGCAATTCATGTCACCGCTTGGCAATGCGTGCCTGACCGTTATATCGGACGAGTACCGATTGGGAAACCCATAGCCAATATTCAAATTTATCTGCTTGATAGTCACAAAAAACCCGTGCCACTCGGTGTTACAGGGGAGCTTTACATTGGCGGAATCGGGGTTGCCCGCGGTTATCTGAACCTTCCAGAACTAACCGCAGCACGCTTCCTTGCTGATCCTTTTTCTTCAGATCCTGATGCCCACCTATATAAAAGTGGCGATCTGGCTCGTTGGTTGCCTGACGGTAATATTGAATACCTTGGTCGTAATGATTTTCAGGTCAAGATCCGTGGTTTCCGTATCGAACTCGGCGAAATTGAGACGACATTAGCGCAATGTCGCGGTGTGCGAGAAGCGGTTGTGATTGTCCGAGAAGATACACCGAATGAAAAGCGCCTGGTTGCTTATCTGCTCGCCGAACCCAATACGATATTGATACCAGCAGAACTACGCCAGCAACTGGCACAACACCTCGCTGAGTATATGCTACCCAGTGCCTTTGTGACGCTTGAAACCTTTCCATTAACACCCAATGGCAAACTCAACCGTCAGGCACTGCCAGTGCCAGATCAAACAGCACTCGCGACCCGCAATTATGCAGCGCCCATCGGAAACATAGAAACAACGTTGGCCAAGATTTGGCAAGAATTGCTGACATTGGAACAAGTTGGTCGTCATGATCATTTCTTTGAACTCGGCGGGCATTCCTTACTCGCCATTCAGCTTGCCACACGCATACGCCAGAAACTGACGCGAGAATTGCATTTGCAGCAACTCTTTTCCCATCCTGTCCTGGCGGATTTAGCTACCTTGCTCATCGACACGCCTATGACAACCCAAGTCGTTATTCCCGCTACCAATCGCAATCAACCACTGCCACTCTCCTTCTCCCAACAACGCTTGTGGTTCCTTGCTCAACTCAATACCAAAGCCAATCTGGCCTATAATATCCCGATAATCCTGCATCTTAACGGGTATCTCGATCATGCTGCACTTACAGCTGCGCTTGATCATCTCGTCAGCCGACATGAAAGTTTGCGCACCCGTTTTATCCTGATTGATGAACAGCCTTACCAACACATCGATAGTGCAGATACGGCTTTTTCTCTGACCTATCGGGATCTGCGCAAATTAGACAAAACTTCCCACATGGCCCGTATTAACGAATTCGCGGAACTTGAAACACAAACCCCATTCGATTTCGCTAATGAGTCAATGATTCGAGGTCAATTATTACAACTGTCTGATGAAGAACATGTGCTGATCCTTACCCAGCATCACATCATCACCGATGGCTGGTCAGTAGGAATATTGCTCCGCGAGCTGAGTGCCCTCTACCGTATTGCACAAGGGAAATGTAGCGATCCTTTACCCCACCTTCCCATCCAGTATGCGGACTATGCCGTCTGGCAACAGAAATGGCTGCAAGGTGAGGTTCTCACTGCACAACGGGATTTCTGGCAGAAACAACTGGAAAACGCACCAACATTACTGGCTCTCCCTATTGATTACCCACGTCCGCCAGAACAAAGTTATACAGGCGCTCATGTGCCCGTTCACCTGAATGCTGATTTATTGTCGGCTCTCAAAGCGCTCGGACAACGGCAGGATGCAACATTATTTATGACTTTGCTTACAGCCTGGAGCATCGTGCTTGCCCGTTTGAGCGGACAAGATGATATTGTCATTGGCACTCCTGTTGCCAACCGTTCATTAAGTGAACTTGAGGGTTTGATCGGCTTTTTTGTCAACACCTTACCTTTACGCATCAAACTGGAACAGTGCAACTCGGTGGCAAATCTGCTTACTTATGTTCGTGAACAGACGCTGGCAGCTTATGCACATCAAGACCTGCCTTTTGAACAATTGGTGGAAGCCCTAAAACCTGAACGCAGCTTGGGTTACAATCCGATTTTTCAGGTTATGCTGGCCCTGAACAATACGCCCACTCAATCCCTTGAATTACCCGATTTATCAGTCTCGTTGATGGCGCCGCCCCACCACAGCGCGTACTTCGACCTGACACTGTCACTGACCGAAAGCCAGAGTGGTCTCAGTGGCTATCTGGAATATGCATCAAGTCTATTCGACCGGACGACAGTTGAACGCATGGTAAGTTATCTCACCAATGTACTGACTGCCATGACAACCGATGAAACACAGGCTATTGCTCGCCTGCCGATGTTGCCCGTTACAGAACGCCAGCAATTATTGGTTGATTTCAATGCCCCTCAAGCTGACTTTCCGCATAATACGTTGATTCACCAATTGTTCGAAGCTCAGGTACAACGCACACCAAATGCTACGGCGGTGATCTTTGAAGAACAATCCTTGAATTATGACGAACTGAACTGCCGAGCCAACCAACTGGCACATAGTTTGATTGCTTTTGGTGTACGCCCTGATGACCGCGTAGCAATTCAGGTTGAACGGGGTTTGGATATGATCGTTGGTCTATTCGGGATCTTAAAAGCAGGTGCCGGTTATATCCCGCTTGATCCAGAATATCCTGCCGAACGGCTGATTTATCAGTTATCAGACTGCAATCCTGCCATATTGCTGACCCAGAAACATTTACACACACGCTTACCAATACAAGATATTCCAATCTGGTTGCTGGACGATGAAATTCATCAAGATAACCTGCAAAAACAGCCTAAATATAATCCTGACAGCAGGCAAACAGGCGTTCAGCCGCATCATTTGGCCTATATCATCTACACCTCAGGTTCAACCGGAAACCCCAAAGGCGTCATGCTGGAACATCGCAATGTTGTCAGCCTTATCCATGCTCATTGCCAGATCAGTGAACCTGCCTTGGGGGATCGTATTCTGCAATTTGTGACCTTCGCATTTGATATTTCAGTGTCAGATATTTTTCCTACTCTGGCATCGGGTGCCACGCTGGTTCTGCGCCCACCTCATATCAAAATACCGAATAGCACGTTTGTTGATTTTTTACGTGAACAGAAAGTGACAATCATTAATATACCGACTGCTTTCTGGCACCATTGGGCGCAAGAAATGAAGGCTAGACGTGTCGGTTTCAGCCCCTATATACGCACCGTTATTGTTGGGGGAGATAAAGTGGAACACCGCTATTTAATGGATTGGCTGTCGTACCCGGAAACCCAATCCTGCCGCTGGTTTAACGCTTATGGCCCGACAGAAATTACCATCACGGCTACGGCTATGCTGATAGATAAAGCAATGGTGATAGATAACAAACATATTCCGTCCATCACCAATAATATTCCGATTGGCCGGCCACTGTCCAATACACGTATCTATATTTTGGACTCACTTGGTCAACCGGTTCCTATCGGCGTGAGTGGCGAAATCTATATCGGCGGAATGGGGGTCGCCCGTGGTTATTCCAACCAACCAGAGCTGACAGCAGAGAAATTTGTTGTCGATCCCTTTAGCGAACATTCCAACGCTCGCATGTATAAGACCGGAGATTTGGCTCGCTGGCGATCTGACGGCAATATCGAGTATCTTGGCCGCAATGATTTTCAGGTCAAGCTACGCGGCTTCCGTATCGAACTGGGAGAAATCGAAACCAGATTGATGCAATGCCCCGGCGTGCGTGAGGCTATCGTGCTTGCCCGTGAAGATAAACTGGGTGATAAGCGCCTGATTGCTTATCTGATCGCCGAACCGAATATGAAACTGGGACCGACAGAACTGCGTCAGCAACTGGCACAACATCTCGCCGACTATATGCTGCCCAGCGCATTTGTGATACTAGATGCTTTTCCGTTGGCGCCTAATGGCAAGATTAACCGCCAGGCACTACCGATGCCAGATCAAACATCCATTGCAACCCATACTTATGAAGAGCCGCTCGGTGAAATGGAAATTGCCCTGGCTGAGATTTGGCAAGCATTATTAGGGCTGGAAAAGGTTGGGCGTTATGATCATTTCTTTGAACTCGGTGGTCATTCCCTGATGGTTGTCAACCTGATTGAGCGGCTACGTAACCGAGGTTGGCACCTTGATGTTCGTACTGTATTTTCCACACCAACACTGGCGAAAATGGCGAAAATAATGCAGGTAATTCAAGATGATGAATCCTCGTTTACCGCTCCGCCCAATCTCATCCCCGATGGTTGCTCCACCATTACTCCCGATATGCTGCCGCTGGTTTCTCTGACACAGCACGAGATTAAGACTATCGCTGATACCGTTCCTAATGATGCCAACAATATTCAGGATATCTACCCACTTGCGCCATTACAGGAAGGTATGCTGTTCCATCATCTGCTACAAACACAAGGAGATGTTTATCTGTTGCACCTCTTGCTTGCTTTCAACACCCGCGAGCGTCTTGATGCTTTTCTGGCTGCTTTACAACAGGTTATTAATCGTCACGATATTCTACGCACTGCCATCTGCTGGCAGGGTTTAACACAGCCAGTACAAGTTGTTTGGCGCCAGGCACCTCTGTGTATCAAAACCTTTGTGCCAGATAACGATAAGGACGTTCCGTCTCAATTGTTGGCACAGACAGATCCATACCAACACCGCCTCGATATCAGCCAGGCTCCGCTATTCTCTGCTGATATCACGCATGATCCGAATCAGGGCGAGTGGTTGTTAGCGTTGTGTTGCCACCATATCCTCAATGACCATATATCGCTGAATATCATCATTGCTGAAATCAATGAACTCCTGCATCATCGTACTGAAAAATTACCGTCTATCTTACCGTACCGCCATTTTATCGCCCAATCCCTGCGTGTGCCGATGCCAGATCACGAAGCCTATTTCCGGAAAATACTCGCTGATGTGGATACACCAACTACGCCTTTCGGCATATTAGATGTTCACAGTGGGAACAGACCTGTCACTGAGATCATCAAGCCACTTAATGCAACACTAACCCGTGCTATTCGCAAACAGGCACGCCGTCAAGGAGTTAGTCCCGGAGTCTTGTTTCATGTCGCCTTGGCACAAGTTCTGGCAAAAATAAGTGGGCGAGATGATGTCATCTTCGGCACAGTCTTGTCAGGACGTATGCAAGGAAGTGCCGATATTGAGCGAATTCTGGGACTGTTTATCAACACCCTGCCCGTGCGGATCACGCTTGCGGGGAACAGCACACAAGAAACTGTGCAAGCAGCTTACCGCAATTTGACGCAGTTACTTGAACATGAACAGGCACCACTGGCGCTAGCTCAACGTTGCAGCGGTGTAGCACATCCTCTGCCGCTTTTTAATACACTCCTTAATTATCGCCATAGCCAACCAAATGTTGCCAATACCCTATGGGAAGGTATACGTCTGGTAACAGGACGAGAAAGAACTAACTATCCCATCTATCTGGCTGTAGATGATTTGGGGAAAGGTTTCCTGCTGACAGCTCAAGCTATACCAGGAATCGATCCGGCACGCCTGATTGCTGATATGACAACTGCTTTAGCGGATCTGGTAAAAACATTGGAAACCGAGCCCCAAAAACCCATCATGAACATTGCTACCCTGTCTGCCACAGAACGCCAGCAGCTACTGACCGATTTCAACGCTATTCAGGCTGACTTACCGCAAGACACACCAATATCAGGCCAATCTACTATTGGGACAATTTCCGGTTACGAAGCGCCTCTCGGTGATGTGGAAACTGCTCTGGCTGAGATTTGGCAAAAATTGCTGAAACGGGAACGAGTCGGTCGTTATGATAATTTCTTTGCATTGGGAGGTCATTCATTGATAGCAATACAATTGTTGGCTCGTATGCATGAACAAGACATGGCAATTCCATTAGCGACCTTGTTCACTCATCCTACACTATGTGAACTGGCCAGGGTTATAAACTCAAATCGCTCAACTGTAGCAAATAGCCCAAACTGATACCATTAGCCAAAATAAAATTAAGTGGTTCCACAGCCTGTGGAGCCACCTTCGACAAACAATGCCGGATAAATAATATTTCCTCTGAACCGTACCTTTCAGAAAACGCCTTTAATTAAAATTAGGTTGCCCATTAGATGCGTTTACCCCGCCATCTATCGGTAAGTTCACCCCATTAATGAAACTAGCATCTTCGCTAGCCAAAAATGCAATAGCTGCTGCCACTTCAAAAGGTTGACCCGCTCTTTTTAGCGGAATACGACTATCGAAATGCGCAAGGGTTTCATCATCAAAACGAGCCACCATTGGCGTCAATACTAAACTTGGGCAAACAGCATTGACACGAACTCCTTGTGAACCATGATCCAGCGCCATCGCACGGGTTAAATTCACGACAGCACCTTTTGCTGCGCAATAATGAGCGCCTCCCCAATCTCCCCCCAAGCCAGATACCGAGGCATTATTGACAATACATCCTTTACTTTTTAGCAAATAAGGTAAAGCAGAATAGCTACAATTGAGTACACCATTGAGATTCGTAGCCAGTACTGCATTACCGTCTTCTTGTGAAGTACTCAATAAATCACCAACCACATACAAACCTGCGTTGTTCACCAAAATATCTATTCGGCCAAAATGCCTGACTGTTTCATCAACCATATTTTTAGCCGATTCTCGGTCCGCAACATCTGTCTGAATCACTAACGCTTTGCCCGAAGGCAATTCACTCAATACACGATTAAGCTTCTCTGTATCGCGCCCAGCTAACACCACAATGGCTCCTTCTTGTGAGAAACGCTTTGCTGTAGCCTCGCCAATGCCACTACCTGCGCCAGTAATAATGACAACTTTATCTTCAAATCGAATCATTTTATTACCCTCATTGATATATTTTCAAAGCTTACCGTGTAATATCAAATATCATTAACAAATGGGTTCTATTTTTAAGGACAGGAACAAAATCTCATTACACAATTCTTTATGGTCAGGTGATACCAAATATTTTTATAACTGAGATTGGTTCTCGACCCCTAAATGGAGAATCAAGCAATACCATTGACCTCATTTCTTCTTAGAATTTATATATCAGTTAGCATGGTGTATTTAAGGTATTGACTTAAGACTGGATATCAATTTATCCAAAATAGATGTTATCTCGTTGCCAGATAGTGCGTTTTAATTTCATAAAAAAACATTCAATCATCATATCTCCCAGAATATTATTTTTTAATTATCTTGCTATGTCTTTTTTTATACTTGGTTAATCATTAAATAGTTGATAACGTGTTGAACAGAGTTTTCCCTCAATAAAATTAGATTAATTAATCACAATGTAAAATATTACTCATCTAATATTGAATATAATGTGCTTATTTACATATCTGACAATTATAGCTAGTTACCAACAATTATTAAGTGTTATAAAATCAAAAATCCAGATGTATATTAACGCCTGTTTTAGGTTAAGAAAAATAAATCAAATTGATTAACCATGTACACTTTACCTTATATAAATAATTTTTTCGCAAGGAGTGCAATACCTAATTAATTCATATAACTCAAGGGGAAAATGATGACATACAAACAGCTTCACTCTCCCGAAACAAAATATCCATCATGGAAATCCAATGATGCTCCATTATTTATCATCCTTGGACAATCTAACAGCTATGGTCATGGCACACAATTGCCGCCAAATAAAAGGATTACTCAAGGTTTAAATAATGTATTCACTCTATCCCTACCAGAGGTCTATAGCACTCACTTTTCCAAAATTCACTGGACAGGATTAACCAGCTTCGGAAGTGCCAATATTGGTGCTCCCATCGGTTTACCTCGCGGCAACCAAGATCATCCTTACAACGCAGCCAACCGCTTTGCTAAATTTTGGCAAGATCATATCAATCAGGGAAATGCACTGTATTTACCGGATCTTTACGTGATTTTAATGGGCTGGGGAGGACAAGGAATGTATCTAGATAATTCCCCTGATAACCGCTGGGCACCAGAGCGTGATGCCAGGGATGTGGAGTCCCTCTATCCCCGTGTCATTAGAACCTTACGCATGGCAATTCATTCATTGCGTAATATGGGCAAAAAAACGCGTATTTTGGCTATTCATTGGAATCAATGGGAAGCAGAAACAGAGAGTTTAGATGCAGCCAAAGCATCAGAGATGAATTTTACCCGCATTATTACAGGTATTAACGATGCTATCGGCTCTCATAATATTCCGTGGCGGTTATATTACCCACTTTCAGTCGCTTTTGATCCCATCAATACCAGCTATGTGAATGAAGCAATTAAAGATGTTATTGCCGCTGCACCTAAATATCGTACTTTAATTGATGCAAGGAATTCGCCAAATTACACTGGCATTGCTTCTGAATATGGCGTCTTCCTACCCGATGAAATGCATTATAATGGCAAAACTCAAACCTGGTTCGCCCAACAAGAATGGGAACGGATTTTGACCGGTTATCGCGGCAATGAAATATAAATAATATGGCGGTTTATGCCGCCATACAAATTAATATATAGTTTGGCTTATTTTATTTAGGCTACTGGTTATTGCATTATTTTAGATATTCGCCGCTACGAAGGGCTTCAATACGCTTATCCAACGGCGGATGAGATAAGAATAACTCACTGAAACTCTTAGCTTTGCCATTAATACAGAATGCCATCATTCTCCCCTCTTCCTGAGGTTCATAACTGGTCTTAAGACGTTGCAATGCTGCAATCATCTTTTCGCGACCAACCAATTTCGCTGATCCTGCATCCGCATGGAATTCACGGTAACGGGAGAACCACATGGTAATAATACTTGCCAGAATACCAAATACGATCTCCAACACCATGGAAATCACCATGTAAACAATTGGATTACCATTACTGCTGCTTTCACTTTCATCATCGTTGCTGGAAAGGAAACTTGCAGCAGCTTGTGCAATGATACGTGAAATAAAGATAACGAATGTATTCACAATACCCTGCAACAATGTCATCGTCACCATATCACCATTAGCAATATGGCTAATTTCATGTGCAATGACGGCTTCAGCTTCATCACGGCTCATATTGTTCAGTAACCCTGTACTAACAGCAACCAGAGAAGCATTACGGCGTGCCCCTGTAGCAAATGCGTTAATATCCAAGGCATCATAAATAGCCACTTGTGGCATAGTAATTCCAACTTGATCCGCCTGACGACGTACAGTTTCCATCAACCAGGCTTCAGTTTCATTGGAAGGTTTTTCAATAACCTGACCACCAACAGAGCGCAGAGCCATCCATTTCGACATTAACAAAGAAATGAATGCACCACCAAAACCAAACAAACCAGCCATAATCATGAGGCCAGCAACACTGCTCCGCTGAACTCCTGTAAGTGAAAGTATTATTCCAAACACCACCATGACAGCAAGGTTTGTGAGAAGGAATAAGGCGATTCTCATCATATAAATTTGCTTCCTTTAATTATCAAACAGTTCAACTAAGAGTTAAACTATAAGGTGGGGACTAACCCCATATTATTCAAGTTTTTTAAGACGTTAAGCGATAGAAACAACATAACTTTACAATATGATAAAAAAGGCCGACTAACAAGCCGACCTTTTATCTATAACGAATTTTAAAACTACCTCGTTACAGCCATTTCAGCAGGCTGATGCGCCAAATCCAGGGCAATTTTTACAGATTCATCTAAGTAAGGATCCGGCCCTTTATAATCTTTTGGTAAATCATCAAGCGATTTGAGCGGTTTTTTACCTTCCCGTTTAAAGCGTTCATTAAGACGATTCAATTTGTTTGTTTCGTATTCCTTGTTTTCTTTCTCTCTTTGAGCATAGTTCAAGGAGTAAACGCCGTTACGTTCTTTGATGACTTTATAGTAAGCAATATCCTGTTTGATATATTTAAACTCAGGATCATTAGCAATCCGTTGATTATACAGCTTAGTCAGTAGTGGGGTTAACTCTGAAATCACTTTCAAGGAAGTATAATGCGCAGGCTGAATGCTGTCCCAAGGTAACGCATTATCCTCTTGACTTTCCCCTATTTCAGACGGTTCTTTTCCTGTCGGCATAATGATATCAGGCGTTACCCCCTTAAGCTGGGTGCTACCACCATTTATCCGATAGAATTTCTGGATCGTGTATTGCACAGAGCCAATTTCAGGCCATTCAGGTCGTAGCATTTGATCATAAATACGATTCAAAGGGCGATATTGCTGAACGGTACCTTTACCGAAAGAAGACTCTCCCACAATTAATCCACGTCCATAATCTTGCATCGCAGCCGCAAAAATTTCAGATGCAGAAGCACTTCTATTGTCAATCAGAACAACCAGAGGCCCTTTATAGTATCTTGCCTCATCTGTATCTGCCTCCACTTTAACTCTACCGGTATTGTCCCGAATCTGGACAACGGGACCAGTAGGAATAAATAAGCCAGATAACGATACCGCTTCTGTTAGCGCTCCACCACCATTGCCACGCAAATCAATAACAACCGAGACAACCTTCTGTTTAGTGAGTTTCTGTAACTGCACTTTTACATCGTTAGTCAAGCCGACATAGAAACTTGGTATATCCAAAACACCAACCTTCTCTTTCCCTACCGTTTTCACCGACATCTTGACAGCATTATCTTCAAGGCGGATATTCTCGCGGGTTAAGGTAACAATGTGGTTTTTTGCCCCTTTTGTACTTGGAGTGATTTCAAGGCGGACTTTACTCCCCTTCGGCCCTTTAATAAGAGCAACAACATCTTCCAAACGCCATCCAACAACATCGACAATTGGCTTGCCTACTTGCCCAACACCAATGATTTTATCTCCAACTTTCAATAAATTGCTTTTGGCCGCCGGACCGCCTGCAAGCAATGAACGAATGGCAATATACTCATCATCATATTGTAAAGCAGCGCCGATGCCCTCAAGAGATAAGCTCATCTCTGAATTAAACTGTTCTGTATCACGAGGAGAGAGATAACTGGTATGCGGATCTATTTCACGGGCAAAAGCCATCATAATGCTTTGAAAAACATCCTCACTCTTGGTTTGTGTGAGGCGTTTTAATAACGTCCGATAGCGCTTAGTCAGAGTTTCTTTAATTTCTTTATCATCTTTTTTGCCGGATAACTTGAGGTTTATCCAATCAAATTTGATTTTGGCATCCCAAAGCCTATCCAACTCTTCAATACTCTTTGGCCATGGTGCTTTGATACGGTCGGTTTCAATGGTGTCATGACCGTTTAAGTCAACGGGTTGTTCTAAACGGGAGAGCACATATTGATAACGTTCAAAGCGGCGCTTTTGCATAAGATTAAATAGATCATAAGGAAATTTTAGATCGCCATTTTCAAGCTCTTTTCCTAATTCTCCCTTTTGAGACGCGAATGGGACGATATCAGATGCCAAAAAAACATTGTGTCCATAATCCAGTTGATTCAGGTAACGATCAAAAATTTTTCCTGAAAAATCTGCATCCAGATAAAACTGGCGATAATGAGAACGAAGAAAGCGGGAAACAATCCGCTTACTTACTGTGAGATGCTGTGGTTCCGGTTTTAAATCTGGCAGTTGGCTCAGGCTGATAACAGCCGTATTGTGATCATTAATGACATTGGCGTTAGTAGCGTGGCTACCATTCGCGACATTGTCATTAATAGTATCTGCATAACCTATACTAGAAAATGATAGACCTAAAACGAAAGCCAATGTAATGAGTTTGTTCATGCCCAAGTTGGCCTCCGTATCAGAACTTTAAGTGTTCTGCGCGTACAATCATTGCTAAACCAGTAGGTAACTGCACTCTGACACCATCTTTTGCAATTTCAAGCACAGATGCATCCATTAAACTTTTTCCTACGTTTATTTTGATAGTCTGACCGACTTTCAAAGAGGATACGTCAGTGACTGAGTTTAACTCAGGTTGTGCAATTTTTTTTATGGTTTTATCTGCTGGTTTACGCGATTGTTGCGGGCGGTTTTGCGAACGCACCGGACGTTTTTCACCCTCACCTGATCTCTTTTGACGGTGAGGAGCCGGCTTTTTATTCACAGGGCGTTCATTTTTCTTGTCAGATACGTTTTCAGTTTCACGTTTCTTGGCACGCTGTTCAGATCGTTGAGCCTGTACCCGTGCTTTCGCTTCTGCCAGTTGCTGACGCGCATGTTCAATATGTTCAATTTCCAGCTCGCCACACATGTTTCCGTCAAGGTCAACACGCTGGGCTCCTTCTTTTACACCATAGAGATAACGCCAACTGGAGGTATACAAGCGCAAAGCAGAACGGAGCTGTGTTTTACTCAAACACTCCTCATCCTGAATACGTTCAACGATGTCCTGGAAGATCCCAATCTTCAAAGGACGTGCTTCACCTTCTGCTACAAAGCAAAGCGGGAAGCGCTCAGCCAAGAAAGCAATGACTTCTTTACTACTGTTCAACTTAGGTTGATTTTCCATGAAATTTCCTGATTACAACGGTTTTGCCAACCAGCGCAGGCATGAACAGGCGACATTATAATAGCGTTGCTGATAAATGCCACGTTATACGTATGTTAAGTTACGTTCTGTTGTAGATATTTTGACACAACACATTGTTCCAAATGACTACAAAGCCTGATAACTAGCGCTTTCAAGCCATTTTCATCATTCTCGTCAAACCGATCAAAAACTGTGCTATCAATATCCAAAACGCCAATAACTTGCCCATTGATTTCTAAAGGAAGTACAATTTCAGCATTACTGGTGGCATCGCAGGCTATATGACCGGGGAAAGCATGCACATCAGAAATACGCTGTATACTCTTATTTGCAACAGCCGTTCCGCATACACCTTTTCCTACAGGAATACGAACGCAAGCGATCTTACCCTGAAATGGCCCTAAAACTAGGGTATCATCATCAACTAAATAAAAGCCAACCCAATTAACAGTATCCAAACGTTCGTATAACAATGCGCTTGTGTTAGCAAGAGAAGCGATAAGATCGTACTCCCCTGATAGCAGTGCCATCAGACTATCTGCTAGCTCTTGATAAAATTCATTCTTATCCATAAGCTCCTACGCAATAGACAATATTTAACAAAATAAAAACAATGATTTTACATAAAATTTTTACCATATTTAACAGACTATTTCTAAGCATAATCTGCCACTATGATTTAAATTTTCTTTCAGAATACCGTCTCTCTTCCTGAATTTAAATTTTCTTTAATTATTTTTACCAGTATTCACTTGTAAAATTTAGGGAGATATCACAGCTTATTTAAAAACTAGCGTGACTTGCACCCAGGATCGTGTCTTGTTACTTTAAGCACAAGCAAAAAAAAGGCCGAGTTCACTCCTCTACTCGGCCTAGGGAAAAATAGCTCTATCAAAGAGCCTTGCGCTAAAAGTTGCCATTGAGACGTAGAACAACTTACGACTTAAAGCGTAGTTGACATACAATGATTTACCAAATTTTAACCATTACCGGTTGGATAGATGGTCACATAAAGCCAATGCCGCTTTCTGGAATGGCTCAACGCTCATTTTTTGATTGGGATGATCGGGATCATTTAAAAGGATTGTCTCTAATGATGATGCAATCACTTTATTGGCTTGCATAAGTTGTGTTGCTCGATCATTCAACGGATACTGCATCAATGTGCTGGGATTTATCACAAACAACGCGCCATTTGCTCGACAATCAAGCATAACCTCTTCGCGAGTAAATGCCCACTGTTTGCCAAACTGTAGCTTGCTAATGGTTTTTATTGGTGCAGCCACTCCCTGAAAAGAGAGAAGCAAAAGAGGCAGAGCCCAAAATAGTCGTTTCATTATTTTTCCCCTGATAGAGACATACCGTGATTTTATCGTTAATTTTCCTGTTTATGTACCCAGATTTGCACCAATCATTCAAGAATCACGCAGGAGGTTGCGTTGCAAAAATCGCTACGCATAGCAATGCGGTTGTACCCAGAATAATTTCCAGCCAGCTATTGATCATCAATTGCTGATAGCACCTTTTCTGTTTTAACTTAGGAACTAAAATATAGCGGTTAATCAAAGCCAAAAGAACCATTCCAATAACCAAAACTATTTTTAACCATAGCATGGATTGGTATTCAGACAGAGCTCGACTGAAAATGGGCCAATCTGGAATGAGAATCACACTACTCACAATTCCTGTCACAATCACCAGAAACACGGCAAAATGCCCATAAAGAGAGAATTTTCTCATGACTATTACGCTATCTGCATATAGGTTAGTCGCATTCGGCGATAAGTTTGTTTCTGCTGACGGCCGTAATCGCAAGAATTGCAGACACACTAAGAATGGCCACAATCCACCAAACCAGTAACCTGCACTGAGTAAATGGATAACCTGATTGGCTTGAAGTAATAGCCCTATGCTTCCTTCATACATAGCTGCATGTCCAATGAAAGCATGGTTTGAGAGTAAAATAATCGAGCAACCTAACAACAGGAAATTTCTGACTTTAATATTGGAAAGGAACAGTCCACCAACAGCAAGTACAGCTATCAATAACTGCCATCTCCATACTTGCCCAAAAGAGGTTCCCAAGACAGCCAGCCAGATATCCAGAGCATAAACATCGTGCCAGCCATCCCCCATTAATCCAGCCTGTACAATAAACCAGATGATTGAGGTTATCAAAGCCAGCACAGTGCTGATTAAGATTCCAACTTTTAACCGTTCTCTCATTAGGATCGAGAAATGCCCAGAAACAAGCATTACGGTGAATAAGCTAAGGCCGAACATCAATATGACGACCACAAAATGAGAGAAACGGCAGAATATGTATAGCGCCTCTAGAGAGATCATTATCTTACGGTAAAGCTATAAACGCCTTTTGTTTTATGACCATCGACAGAGAGTACACTCCAATCAACACTGTATTTTCCCGCAGTAAGTTTGCCTTCAACTGGCAGGATTAACTTGGTTTTGGTTTCAGGATCGAGTTCCAACTTACCTGTTTTCACTACGGCTCTTTCTGGGCCAATCAATTTTACCTTACTGAATCCAAGTTCAATACGTTCTGAGAAGTTCAAGGTGATAGTTTGTGGGGCAGCTTCAACCGTTGTATTTTCTGCGGGAGTCTGATCTTTCAAATGTGCATGGGCCAAAGCCTGCTGACAAGACATGCCGACAAACAGAACCACAAGAGTAGATAATTTGGTCCAGAATGAACGGATGTTAAGAATAAACATATAGATAACCCTTTAATATGTAGATGAATTCTTTATACTTGAAGGGAGATTCTATACCAAAAAATCTGTTTAATCTGCGGTAATTGACGAGTAATGTCCTGACCTGTGAGACACTACGCAAAAATGGGGATAAAAGAAGGAGAACCGTAACCCCGGTTTCACCATGCATGAAAAAACACGCAAAGAAACGGGAGTTACGATGGAAAAACCGATCAAATTGAAAGACGAAGGCTATATCAGGCGTGTGCCGGTACCATAGACAATCCCTTAAGTTCTTTATCCAACAGGAACAGAGCTTTTCCACTTTCGCCCACCATCTCCAGTTTGTCCAGAATGGATTTGAACAGTTTCTCTTCTTCATGCTGTTCAGCAACATACCACTGCAAGAAATTAAAAGTGGAATAGTCTTGTGTCGTCATCGCTACATGGGCAAGTTTATTAATCTCTTCTGTGATCAATTTTTCATGCTCATAAGTCTGATTAAATACATCAGAGATAGACTTGAATTCTACAGGCGGGGCCTGAATAGCGCCCAATACAGGCATTGAACCAGTGTCACCTAAATAATCAAACAAACGTTGCATATGTTGCATCTCTTCCTGTGAATGAGTCTTTAAAAACGCTGCAGCGCCTTCATATCCTTTATCACTGCACCATGCACTCATTTGCAGGTATAAATTCGCAGAATAAAATTCCAGGTTTAATTGCTCATTTAATTTTTTGATCATTTCTTGTTTTAACATCGGCCAACTCTCCTAATAATTCATTAAACTTGGCGTATTATGCCAATTAAAACCACACAATACAAAAAACAAAATAAAAATATATAAGAATTTGATAAATAAGGTTTTATTCACAACAAATAAACAAGAATAAATCTCATTAAATATGAGAAAATAAGAATCAGTTTTGTTTAATTAAATTTTTATTCAAAAAAACATTTTTAATAAAAATGAGAATTGATATTATTTATGTTTATTAGATGTATTTTTACCCTTTTTTAAACAACTTGCTAAACAAAAAAGAGTCTATTAATTTTCTTTTAGAGAAATTAAAAATGAGTTTTCAGAGAGGCCAAAATGGAACATAACTTAGCCAAATTATCTAAAGATGAAATGAATAAGGTCAATGTTGATTTAGCCGCATCCGGTGTTGCTTTTAAAGAACGTTATAACATGCCTGTCATTCCTGACACTGTTGAACAATCACAACCAGCACATCTGCGGGAATATTTCCAACAACGCTTACAGCATTACCGCCAGCAATCAAAATTACTGTCACGCCTGCCTTATGAGCCTAAAAGTCGCTGAAGGAATGATATGAGAAAAGATAACCACCCGCAACGTGGTGGTTATCTTAACTATTTCCAGTAAATCTATTTTCCAACAAATTTGTCAGTTGCCTTGATGAGTTGGTGTAAAATATCGGCTTCATCAAAAGAATGGCCAGCACCTTCCACAATGTGCAATTCAGCTTCCGGCCACGCTTTTGCCAAATCCCACGCATTTTGTATCTGACATGCCATATCATAGCGACCATGGATAATCACAGCAGGGATATGTCTGATCACATCAATATGATCCAGTAATTGCTCGGTTTCATCCATAAAACCATTATTGATAAAGTAATGGTTTTCAATACGTGCAAACGCCAAGGCAAAATTATCTTCTGCAAAAGAAGCTGAACTTGTAGAAGGCAGTAATGTTACCGTTTCTCCTTCCCAGAGACTCCATAAGCGTGCAGCTTCCAACTGTACTTGCAAATCTTCATTGGTCAGCCGTTTGTTATAGGCAGCAATTACATCTTTACGCTCTTCCTCCGACAGGATAGATAATGTACGCTCCCATTTTTCCGGGAAAAAACGAGAAGCGCCTTCTTGATAATACCAATGCAACTCTTGTGGACGAAGCAAGAAAATCCCTCTTAGCACTAATTCTGACACACTATTCGGGTGTTTTTCAGCATAGGCCAAAGACAGTGTTGATCCCCATGAGCCACCAAAAACCAGCCACTTCTCAACACCCATAAGATTACGCAGCCGTTCAAGATCCTCTATCAAATGCCATGTTGTATTATTTTCCAGACTAGCATAGGGCTTAGAACGCCCACAGCCACGCTGATCAAATAACATAATATGATAGCGTTCGGGATCGAATAACTGACGATGATAGTTTGCTATCCCACCACCAGGACCACCATGTATGAATACTGCGGGCTTACCTTTCGGGTTACCGCACAATTCCCAATAAACCTGGTGTCCATCTCCCGTATCCAGATACCCTGTTTGATACGCATCATAAGCGGGATAGAGTTTTCGTTGTTCCGTCATAAAGCCCTCTCACTGTTTAAACAAAACGGGATACTTTCCCAGTATCCCGTACATATTTAAAGAAAAGATGGTGTGACAAGTTATTTACTTTACTTCACTATAACTAATAGTCTCTTTTTGGCAATCAATTATGACGTTGTAACTTTTATCTTTTTTCGTACCTCGGACGATCAGAGGAACCTGCAATGCGTCCTTATCACCAGTAATATCATTGACATTTACCCACGCAATCGGTTTTACAGTACCTAATTGCTTTCTGTCTTCATCCCAGTGATTAATACGATTTTGTAAAAAATCTTGCTTAACCTGTGCCGCTACTTGATCTTTGGTTAAATTTTTACAAGAAATAAACTTCGCCACACGCTCATTATCAGCAGCGGTTGCAGTAAACGAAACAGAAAACAAAACACCTGCACTCAATAAACTAATACGACGAATAAATTGACTTGCCTTCATATTACCTCCTATTACCACCCAAAGAGTATGGATTAAAAGTTGCGATAAATTAACATGTAGTAGAAAGTAATTATGTGAGTTTTGTTAAAAATGCGTTGCGACTAGTTTTCACCGTCTTCAAATAAAACATGGATCTGCTCATGGTTCTGGTGCTTTTCGCGTAATTCCTGAGCAACAATAGCAATGGCTTCTCCGCTGCCCATTCCTTCGGAAATAAGCTGATGGATCCTTTCTACGGCTGCTTGCTGCTCTTCATGGGATAATGCTGGCATACCTGAAAACATCGTTATAACCTCAAACAAAACATAACAATTAATGGCAAACGGCGATTATAGCCTGTTTTATCTCAAGTCAGGAGCGAGATTGTGTGATAATCTCCGTGGATTAATATGTTATTCCTTATGGATTGCTAAACACCAATATTGATGCCGTCATGAAAATTGCATTACAAAAACGACAATTACCGTATTCTCCTGATCTCGCCATTCACTATTTCGCCCCCCTTTCTGCATTACCTTGGGCCATGCTGTTACATTCTGGAACCGCCGAACATCCGCATAATCGATTTGATATTATTGTCGCCGAACCTGTGACAACCCTTGTCACCCAAAGAGCATCTACCGAAATTAATTGTCATGGTAAGGTTTCTCTTTCTCAGGAAGATCCCTTCCAGCTATTAAAAGACCATCTTCACCCCTGGGGTATTGATGCTCAATTTGATCCGGACCTGCCTTTTCAAGGAGGAGCATTAGGTATATGGGGATACGATCTCGGACGACGTATTGAAAAGTTACCTGAATTAGCCACCAATGAACTGAACTTTCCTGATATGGCTATAGGTATCTACGATTGGGGATTAATTATTGATCATCAGCTAAAGAAAGCGACGTTACTGAGCTACCACAATATTGACGAACGGCTGACATGGTTAGAGTCTCTACGAGAAAACAGGAAAGAAGGTTTTTCCCTGACAAGTCCGTGGCAATCCAATATGACAGCACAGCAATACCACGAAAAAATTGCTCAAATCCATTGCTACCTACGAGAAGGGGATTGCTATCAAGTCAATTTATCACAACGGTTCCATGCTAATTATGAGGGAGATGAATGGCAGGCATTTATCCAGCTCAATGAAAGTAATCAAGCTCCCTTTTCTGCCTTTATTCGCTTGCCTGAACACTGTGTTATCAGCGTTTCACCTGAACGTTTTATTCTTTTGAAAGATCATCACATTCAGACACGCCCAATAAAAGGAACGCTGCCCCGATTACAAAACCCCACAGAGGATCAATTGCAAGCAGAGAAATTAGCAAACTCACGCAAAGATCGTGCGGAAAACCTGATGATTGTTGACTTGTTGAGAAATGACATTGGGCGAGTTGCCACTCCAGGCTCGGTCAAAGTACCTGAATTATTTGTTGTTGAGCCTTTTCCGGCCGTACACCATCTGGTCAGCACCATCACAGCAACCTTGCCCGACACATATCATGCCACAGATTTACTGCGTGCCTGTTTTCCCGGCGGCTCAATCACGGGTGCTCCTAAAATCCGAGCCATGGAAATCATTGAAGAGTTGGAACCACATCGCAGACATGGATATTGTGGTGCTGTTGGCTATATTAGTTTCTGCGGTACAATGGACAGCAATATTACTATTCGTACCTTACTGACAGAAAAAGGAAAAATTTACTGTTGGGCAGGGGGTGGTATCGTCGCAGATAGTATTGCTGAAAAAGAATATCAGGAAACATTTGATAAACTCGGACGGATCTTACCTCAATTAGGGGAACTATCTATACCATGACATCGCTCTCTGACTTCATTCATCGGTTTCAATTGCAGCTTCCTGCACGACCAGTACATTTAGCCAGCAACCAACGGAATGCTGCGGTATTATTACCGATTATATGTAAGCCAGAGCCAACGCTGTTATTCACCCAACGTTCCGCAAGCCTCCGCTCCCACGCCGGGCAAATTGCTTTTCCGGGCGGAGCGGCAGATCCTGAAGACGCTTCCCTTATTGCCACTGCCTTGCGTGAGGCAGAAGAAGAAGTCAGTCTACCGCAAGATAAGGTACAAATACTGGGGCAATTAGCCCCCTTGGATAGCATTGGAGGTTATCGTGTCACTCCGGTAATTGGGCTTATTTCCGAACCAATCTCTTTTCGAACCAACCCAGCAGAAGTAGCGAGCATTTTTGAAATCCCGCTGTTTGATGCACTTTCCCTTCCCCATTATCGGTATCTGGATATAAAACGCCACAATCAACAGCGCCGAGTCTATTTTTATTGGCACCAAGAGCATATGATTTGGGGATTAACCGCAGCCATTATTTATCGTTTAGCACAGCAAGTGCAAAAAACGCCCTAAATTGGACACAAAACGCCACAAAACTGTGCATTACTTATCCATAATCATATCAATTGCTATTATAATTAAAAAAAAACTGTAAACTCCTTTATCAACACTACCAAATAACAGTAAAGTAGCGCGCTTTATATAAATAACTATATCTCTCTTCTTTAAAGGAGTCTGGCGTGATTAGCGTTTTCGACATGTTTAAGGTGGGTATTGGCCCATCCAGCTCTCATACTGTTGGTCCTATGAAAGCAGGCAAACAATTTGTCGATGATCTTGTAAACCAGGGGGTAATGTCCTCTATCACGCGTGTAGCTGTTGATGTATACGGCTCACTTTCATTAACCGGGAAAGGTCACCATACGGATATCGCTATCATCATGGGTCTGGCAGGTAATATGCCGGCAACTGTTGATATTGATTCAATTCCAGGTTTTATTCGTGATGTTGAGCAAACTGAACGTTTGCCGCTGGCAAATGGTTTACACGAAGTCGATTTTCCTCGCGATGGCGGTATGAACTTCCGTAGCGATAACTTATCACTGCACGAAAACGGCATGCAAATTCATGCGTTCGCCGGTGACGAAAAAGTTTACAGCAAAACCTACTACTCCATCGGTGGTGGTTTTATTGTTGATGAAGAACATTTTGGCAAGCCATCCCAAGATTCCAAACCTGTTTCTTATCCTTACAGCTCTGCGGCTGAACTACTGATGAACTGTAATAAAACAGGTTTGTCTGTTTCTGGCCTGATGATGAAAAATGAATTGGATCTACACAGCAAAGAAGAAATTGCTGAGTATTTCGCAGATGTCTGGGCAACCATGCAAGCTTGTATTGAGCGTGGCCTGAACACAGAAGGGGTTTTACCAGGCCCATTGCGTGTTCCTCGTCGTGCCGCCGCACTGCACCGTATGCTGACATCATCAAACAAATTGTCTAATGACCCAATGAATGTTGTCGATTTAATCAATATGTTTGCATTGGCCGTCAATGAAGAAAATGCGGCTGGTGGCCGTGTTGTTACGGCCCCAACCAATGGCGCGTGTGGTATTGTCCCTGCTGTTTTGGCCTATTACAACCATTGCATTGAACCTGTGACAGCGGAACTATACACGCGCTATTTCCTAGCCGCGGGTGCAATTGGTATCTTATATAAGATGAATGCCTCTATTTCTGGTGCGGAAGTTGGCTGCCAGGGCGAAGTTGGAGTTGCTTGTTCTATGGCGGCAGCCGGTCTTGCAGAATTACTCGGCGCAAGCCCTGAGCAGGTTTGTATCGCAGCAGAAATTGGCATGGAACATAACCTCGGCTTGACTTGTGACCCTGTTGCAGGCCAGGTGCAAGTTCCTTGTATTGAACGTAATGCCATTGCATCAGTTAAAGCGATCAATGCTTCCCGTATGGCACTTCGCCGTACCAGTGAACCACGTGTTTCTCTCGATAAAGTTATTGAGACCATGTATGAAACGGGCAAAGATATGAACGCGAAATACCGTGAAACTTCACGCGGTGGTTTGGCGATAAAAGTTCAATGTGACTAATATAAAATACTGCCCATTTATTATGCAATGAGCAGTATTATTGCCTATTTTTTCTACATTTGGATTTTAGCTGAAATAATATCCCTTCCATCTGGTAGGGATATTTTTTTGGCTGAAACGAGTTACTAAAGTACATTATTTTCCATTTTACGGTAAAAACATCACAATTTTTTTATAAGAAAATTAAGAAAATGTTACCGGAAACAAAAACAAACACCAAGTTATAAGAAATTATTAGAATTTTAAAATAAAATTTTATTATTTAACAGAATAAAATATTGTTTTAACCTGTCAAAATAGTCTGTCTTAATTTTTCTGACTGATAGCAATTTTCTTGAAGGCTGCAAATGATATTCTAACTATATATTTACTTATGTAACAAAATATAAAACCATAACAGTTTTATGTTCACGACTATCCTATTGATTGATAGGAAGTTAAATACATTAGAAATATTGAGTATGAGCTTGCAGTAGTCTGAGTTCAATTGTTATAGAAAGGGGAAAACAAGTGAGTATAGCCATTATGATTGGCACACACGGGGCCGCGGCGGAACAGCTGCTTCGAACCACAGAGATGTTGATTGGGGAACAGGAAAATGTTTCTTATATCGACTTTGTGCCCGGTGAAAATGCTGATACGTTATTCGAGAAATACAACCAAAAGCTGGAATCGCTTGATACAGAACAAGGCGTACTGTTTTTCGTCGATACCTGGGGTGGCAGTCCATTCAATGCCGCAAACCGCATTGTGATTGATAAAGACAACTATGAAATCGTTACTGGTGTCAATGTTCCGATGCTGGTTGAAGCTTTCATGTGTCGTGACGATGATCCAACGATGGAAGAGCTGGTTGCTGTTGCATTGGAAACCGGCAAAGAAGGGATCCGAGCCCTTAAAGCAAAACAAGATGAAGAGCCTGCCAAACCTGAACCCGTGAAACCCGCTGCACCTGTTTCAGTCATTTCCGCTTCATCAACCTCTGTGGGCGGCCATATGAAGATTGCCCTCGCACGCATTGATGATCGCCTTATCCACGGCCAAGTTGCTACCCGTTGGACTAAGGAAACTAACGTCAAGCGTATCATTGTCGTCAGTGATGAAGTTGCCCTGGATACTGTTCGCTCCACCTTGTTGAAACAAGTTGCACCTCCCGGTGTTAGCGCTCATGTTATAGACGTTGCCAAGTGCGTTCGGGTTTATAACAACCCCAAATATGCCGGTGAACGTGTCATGCTACTATTCACCAATCCAACAGATGTTCTGCGCATTGTCGAAGGTGGCGTCGCTATCGAATCCATAAACATCGGTGGCATGGCTTTCCGTCAAGGAAAAACCCAGATCAACAACGCGATTTCCGTTGATAAGACTGACATTGAAGCCTTTGAAAAACTGAACTCTCGTGGCATAGAACTTGAAGCTCGTAAAGTTGCTAGTGATACCCGTTTGAACATGATGGATCTGCTGAAAAAAGTTTAACCATAAAAACAAATGTCATTTTATTAACCATTACTCAATAACAAAATTCTTACCAAATTACATTTGGTTACAGGAGAAAAACAATGGAAATTACCGTTGTTCAATTTGTGTTGATATTCATCGTTGCCTGTATCGCAGGTATGGATTCAATTCTTGATGAATTTCAATTTCACCGACCATTAGTTGCTTGTACATTAGTCGGTTTAGTGCTTGGCGATATAAAAACCGGCATTATCATCGGCGGTACACTGGAAATGATTGCCCTTGGCTGGATGAATATCGGTGCAGCAGTCGCCCCCGATGCAGCATTGGCTTCTATCATTTCAACCATTCTGGTTATCGCAGGTGGGCAAGATGTCGGTGCCGGTATCGCACTGGCTATTCCACTGGCAGCAGCGGGCCAGGTTCTGACTATCATTGTCCGTACCTTGACTGTTGGTTTCCAACACGCAGCCGACAAAGCAGCAGAAAACGGCAATCTTCGCGCAATTAGCGTCATTCACGTTTCAGCTTTGCTGCTCCAGGCTATGCGAATCGCCATCCCTGCCCTGATTGTTGCTGTATCAGTAGGAACTTCTGAAGTTCAGCATATGTTGAATTCCATTCCACAAGTGGTTACCAGCGGCCTGAATATCGCCGGTGGTATGATCGTGGTTGTCGGTTATGCAATGGTGATTAACATGATGCGCGCAGGTTATCTGATGCCATTCTTCTACCTTGGTTTCGTAACTGCGGCCTTCACTAACTTCAACCTTGTCGCATTAGGTGTGATTGGTATTGTCATGGCAATCCTATATATCCAGCTTAGCCCAAAATATAATCAATCACAGGCAGCCACCCATGCTGGTAATACCCCAAACGACCTTGATAACGAATTAGATTAAGAGGATAAACAACATGTCAGAGGCAACAAATATGGGTCAGAAAAAGCTGACACAAAGCGATATTCGTGGTGTATTCCTCCGTTCTAACCTCTTTCAAGGATCGTGGAACTTTGAGCGTATGCAGGCACTCGGTTTCTGCTTCTCAATGATACCAGCCATTCGTCGTCTGTACCCAGAGAATACCGAAGAAAGGAAGCAAGCTCTCAAACGACATATGGAATTTTTTAATACCCATCCTTATGTTGCAGCGCCTATTCTTGGTGTCACCATGGCAATGGAAGAGCAACGGGCCAATGGGGCTGACATTGATGACGGGGCTATCAACGGTATCAAAGTGGGTTTGATGGGTCCTTTAGCGGGTGTAGGTGATCCTATTTTCTGGGGAACTGTTCGTCCGGTATTCGCTGCTCTGGGTGCAGGTATTGCCATGAGTGGCAGTCTGCTAGGCCCTATTCTGTTTTTCCTCCTGTTTAATTTAGTGCGATTACTTACCCGTTACTTGGGTGTGGCTTATGGCTACAAAAAAGGATTGGATATCGTTAAAGATATGGGGGGGGGGTTCTTGCAGAAAATGACGGAAGGAGCATCAATTCTCGGCTTGTTTGTCATGGGTGCACTCGTCAACAAATGGACCAAAGTGAATATTCCGCTAGTGGTTTCTGAAGTTCCTGATCCAATCACGGGTGAGATGAAAGTGACTACAGTTCAAACCATCCTTGACCAGTTAATGCCTGGGCTAATGCCATTGTTGTTAACATTTGGCTGTATGTGGCTACTGCGGAAGAAAGTCAATCCGTTATGGATTATCATCGGCTTTTTCGTGCTGGGGATCGTCGGTTTCCGTTTTGGTTTCCTTGGCTAGATCTGATATTCCTGCATGACTTGAATATTCGGGGAGGTTTTACCTCCCCTTTCTTTGTCAAGACAATAATTTCCCATGCACTATAAAAATAGGGATTAAAAATGAGTTTGAATGATATTGTTCTAATAGTTTTAATTGTATTAATGCTCGCTTTTGCGATTTATGATGAATTTATTATCAATCAGCTCAAAGGAAAAACGCTGTTAAATATCAAACTCAAAAGAAAACAGCGAATTGATGCGCTGATATTTATCATTTTGATTGCCATTATTATTTACAATAATGTCATATCACATGGCAGTCAGTTTACGACCTATTTATTAATATTTATCATCTTGGTGACATTATATCTTGGTTATATTCGCTCACCAAAACTAATATTCAAAAAACAAGGCTTTTATTATGCTAACCGTTTTTTTTCTTATGAAAGCATTAGCGCAATGAATTTATCTGAAGACGGCATTCTCATGATGGATTTAGGGCAAAACAAAATATATCTATCCGTAACAAAGCTGGATGACTTAGAAAAAATTTATCACTTTCTTGTTAACAACAGATGATTTCTCTTGGCGGATTCGACTAAATAAGATCAATAATTCACATTGGTCTTATTTCCCTCCTAAATAGAGACAGATAACGATAAGCATTATCATTTTCATATTTAAAATATGGCAAAATATTTTTTGCCTTTTATTCTTAATATGATATTGTCCGTCATAGTCATTGGGGAGTAGCCTGTTCCAGAAAATCTCTGGAAAATTCGTATCAACATACTCGTTTAAAATAAAACGTGGTACGAATACCTAAAGAACCTAATAACATCCAGGTTTTTATGTCCCCGTTATATTTCAAGTGACAATTAACAAAGTGGCAGCTTGAAAGATACGGGGATAAATCGGTTGGCAAGACCATAGACACATAACAGCGCCGTTGGTTGGGGGTGTGTTGTGTGTGTATGGAATCACCCAACCGAGGCTATTTTAATGAATCTCTATGCAACACTTATTCTCGCGCTTGCCCTTTCCATGGATGCTTTTGCCGCTGCCGTAGGAAAAGGAGCCGCCCTCCACCGACCTCATTTTCGCGAAGCCATCCGCACAGGTATCATCTTTGGCTTGGTTGAAGCCTGTACGCCTTTAATCGGTTGGTCATTGGGCCTGTATGCCAGCCAATATATTATGGAATGGGATCATTGGATTGCCTTTTTCTTGCTCTTGATCCTTGGCTGCCGCATGATAATTGATAGCTTCAAACGTGAACCTGAAACTTCTTATCAAGCTACTCCTCAACGCCATAGTTCAGTGGCATTGGTTCTCACTGCAATTGCAACCAGTCTGGATGCTATGGCAATTGGTGTCGGTCTTGCCTTCCTACAAGTTGATATTCTTCACACTGCCATGACAATTGGCCTTATGACTATGATTATGGCCACATTAGGCATGTTAATTGGTCGTTATATTGGTCCGCTATTGGGTAAAAGAGCCGAGTTGGTTGGGGGATTGGTCTTAATTGCCATTGGCTTCAATATATTATTCGAGCATCTTAAATTATTTTGGTATGCGGAATAAGGCTATTATTATCGTTTTCCATGTTGTAACTTTATTAACTGCACTTACTCCGGATACATAGCGCTATATTCCGGAGATGTGTTCTCTTACCATCGTGCTACTCCGGCTTAATAAGATGACAGCCGTCTTTTGATTATCAAATACGTCGATATATTTTTAACGTGAAATCTGCTTCACAATTAAACTGTTCTCTCGATATCAAATGCGTTTTAATTTCTTCTGATGCCCGCCAGGCAAAAGGGGTCATCTGCAATAAATTATGTGCTTGTTCACCCTTTAATGACATTGTATAGGCCAGCGTTTCGGTTGAAATTAATTCAAATTCTTCCCATTGTTCCTGATTTTCAGGATGTAAATGCACTTCCTGATAAATAAGCTCTTTCAATTGATACAAGTGACGAGGCCCTGGCGTTACCGTCAGGACGATACCACCTATTTTCACCACTCGAGCCAATTCTGTTGCCTTGCAAGGAGCATAGATCCGTAAAATACCCTCCAATGAACTGTCCGCAAATGGCAGCCGATGGCTAGATGCTACGCAGAAATTAACATCGGGATAACGCCTGGCACCATAACGAATTGCGACTTTCGCCACATCCAATCCATACACTACCAATTTCCGCTGAAGATTGAGCTGTTCCTGAACCGCCGCTGTGTAATAACCTTCACCACAACCAATATCCAGCAAAATTTCAGCGCTTTCTGGTAAATATTCACCAAGCAACTCAACTGTTTTTTGTTGCAGGGCTTGATAATGACCTGAGTGCAAAAATGCCCTTCTCGCTTGCATCATCTCCACACTATCCCCTGGCTCTTTTGAGCGTTTATGCTGAACGGGCAGTAAATTGACGTACCCTTCTTTTGCACAATCAAACTGGTGATTGTTTTCGCAACGCCATTGGTAGTTAGCAAACAGTAATGGTGAGTGACATAAAGGACATTGATAAGACATAACATTCCGATGGATAGGGAAAAATCAGGGACATACTATACCATATTTTTGATACATACGTTTTTTAACCCTCTCTTTTTGAAATTTAAGCCCGACACTCAATTATGTTACTAAATTAAAGAAATTGGATTGACTATTTCCGACATAATATTTATTTTTTTACCATTAATTAACATTTTTATCACGAAGTGAGGGTAACATGCCATACGATAATCTAGAGACCAAACGGCTTCTATTAAAAAAACTCGCTTATGACGACGCTATTCAAATTCAGCAAAAATTTCCTCATTGGCATGTCGTCAAATACTTAGATAGCAGCGCAGTTCCCTGGCCATATCCTGACGATGGCGCAGAATATTTTGTCAAAAACGTGGCTTTTCCCGCCATACAATCAGGAAAAGGCTGGTTATGGTCTATTCGGGTAAAAAAACATCCCGATGAACTCATCGGGATGATCGGGTTACATGATAGGCAAGATAATAACCGAGGATTTTGGCTTTCCTTAGAGCATCAAGGCCAAGGATTGATGCGTGAAGCCTGTGAAAAAGTGACTGATTATTGGTTTCACGTACTGGGGAAATCCGTTCTTAGAACACAAAAAGCCAGTATTAACTACGGTTCGAAAAAAATCTCAATAGCACAAGGAGAAAGGCTGATAAAAGTGGAAGAAAAAGAGTATGTTTCAGGAAAATATGATTGTGAGTTCTGGGAAATAACTAGGGAAGAATGGTGTAATCGGCATGTGCTTTCTTAATAAATTTTAACCCATTTATTAATCCTGCATTTTCTGCCTGGGAAACTGGGCTTGCAGGAATGGCAGTAATAATAAACCTATCATTACCGCACAGACAGAAATGGTAATAAATAACCCCTTCCAATGATAATGTTTTAAAATAATGGCAAAAGGATAACCAGCAAGTGCAGCACCAGTATAAGCGAAGAGACCGACAAACCCCGTCGCCGCCCCCGCCGAATCCTTATGGGAACATTCTGCGGCAGCCATACCAATCAATAATTGTGGACCAAAAACAAAAAATCCAATCGTGAAAAAACCAATGGATTGAAAAATCACACCAGTCATAGGCATCAACCATAAGGCAGCCACCGATAAGAAAATACCCATCGCAAATATCAAGTTCATCGGCCCGCGATTACCACCAAACACTCTATCCGATCCCCAGCCTGCCACCAGCGAGCCTATAAAACCACCCACTTCAAAAAGTGATAATACTGCGTTCGCACTGACTAAATCATAATGATGATATTCTGTCAGATACAGATTTCCCCAATCGTTAATAACCGTACGGACGAGATAGACCAAAACGTAACTCAGTGAAAGCAACCAAATATATTTATTGCAAAAAACATAGGTTTTCAGTATTTCTTTGGTGGTTAGCCCTTGCCCTTGATTTTCCTGTACCTTTTCTAAATGATCATTACGAAATTGACCAATGGTCGGTAATCCCATTGTGGCAGGCTTGTCACGTAATCGCCAACATAAAAATATCCCAGCCAAAATACCTAGACAGCCCGGCACAATAAATCCTTCTCGCCAGCTAAAATTTAATGTTAAGAAACTGACAAACAACGCAACCAATGCACTGCCTATATGGTGTGATGTATTCCATAGAGACCACCAAAAACCACGCTCTGAGCGAGAATACCAACTGGTGAGCAATTTGGCACAAGGCGGTGAACCCCAGCCCTGAAACCACGCATTCAATATCCACAAAAAGGTAAACATCACAATCGAGCTGGACAAACCAAAAAAGATATTGATGATCCCTGTGGCAATTAACCCGATTCCCATGAAATAACGCGGGTTGGAGCGATCAGAAATAATACCGGAAAGAAACTTGGAACAACCATAAGTGATATAAAACAGAGTTCCAATTAGGCCAATTTCCCCTTTATCAAGGCCGAGATCGGTTATCATGGCAGGCATCGCATAATTGAAACTTTTACGGGTAAAGTAAAACAGCGCATATCCCACATAGAGACTCAGCATAATATGCAAGCGCCAGTAGCGATACTGTTGCCGGATCTCTTCAGCAGATAGCGGCTCGTCATGTACCTGCCTGGATTGAGAAGAAGCTGTCATGACCGTATCTTAAAGTTTAGGCAAGATGATAGACAAATCCGTCCCCGAAGGTGTCGAATCACCTTGTCGTTTTTCACTATGAATTAAGAACGTCCCACCCAGGGCCTGCACACGTTCCCGCATACCACGTAAGCCAAACCCTTTCATATGATCCTCAGATTTACAACCAATACCATTATCTCTGATCAATAAATGGATCATCCCGTTGATGGAAAAATGCAATCCAATACGATCCGCTTGAGAATATTTCATGGCATTATTCAGCGCTTCCTGACAAAGACGATATAATGTAATTTGAGTTGTGTCACTTAGCTGCTCAATTGCCACAGCTGAATCCGTTTCCCAATAAACTTCTACCAATATGCCATGGGACTCAAATTCCATATCCCGCAATAATTGTTCAATAGCCTCTTTCAAACCGAGATCATCAAGAATTTTAGGCCGCAGCCGGCTAAGTAAGCCTTTAGTTGTATCATAGACATTGAGGGATAACGATTCGATAGTTTTAGCGCAATTAGCGCTAATCGGTGCTACTTCTATCCGCTGGATAATATTGGCCTGCGTACGAATGGCGGTAATATTCTGACCAATTTCATCATGCAATTCACGTGCAATTTCCCGCCTTACCGACTCTTCTGCTTTCACCAATTGACGGGACAAGCTGTGATTACAATGAAGCTGGCGCTTTAACTGTGCATTAAGGTCACGCTGACGCTGCACCGCCATCCCCAGCATGATCCCCGTTAACGTTTGAGCCAACAATGATAACAAAAGATCCGTTATCTCTATATTCGAAACACTATTATTCGAGACACCATTGCGTGCGGCAATCAAAGCAATACTGTTTAGCAAAGTGCCAACCACAGCGCCTTGCCAGCCGTAGCGAAAAGCCAGCAAGATAATAGGAATGGCCAGACAAAATGGAGCAAAATAACGCAACTCATTCGGCAAACCAACTTGAAGAAAAATATTCATTATAAACAATGAACTATAAAGAATAATGTGTTTCAGATGAAACTGAATACGATGCGATACAAGATTAGCAGTCAGGGGAAACCAAATATTTTGGAACAGGTAATGCCATACTAAATAGCACAAAGGAACTAACATGACACCACCGGTTAAACTCACCAAAAATGCAATACTCAAAGCAGAATTATGATTACTGATCGCCGCCACATTAATCATGGATGTTGTCAGAATGATAGCCACCATAACTGCAAACCGCTGCCATTGACTGCCACAATAGTAGCGACTGGCAAACCAAACAAGAGGAAAACTGGCCATGCTGGCAGTTAATACCGTCAGCCATTGTAGCTGCCCCATTAAGAGCGTCAAACAGATGGTAAGCCCCCATTCTGCGCCGTAAATAGTCGTCCAATAACGCTTGGGTGTATGAAGAGTAATGCCGAGGCGCAAAGCAAAAGGAAAAAATAGAATAGCCAGTTCAGAGTCATTGACAAAATAGTAGGCGATGACCCATAAGCAGAACCACCAACAAGAAAACAGTAACCAGCCGCAAAATGAATTAATCAGATATTGACGCATTAAAGATCACTAGTGGCAAAATAATTCGCCAAACCAACGTTATTCGTTACCCCTAATTTACTCATCGCATTGGCTCGATGGACATGTACGGTTTTATGGCTTAATCCTAATTCAGCCGCGATGGCTTTAACATCCATACCACTAGCCAACATCTCTCCAACTTGTCGCTCTCGTCTAGTCAGGTATTCCAATGAAGACGGATTGCTCTTTGATGACGTTAAATTAAGTACAATATCCGGTGTAAGATAACAACCATTATTGGCTGTAGTCCGCACCGCTTGAATCAGTTCATCCGGGCTGCAACGTTTACTGAGATAACCACGCGCACCGGCTTTCAAGGCATTCTCCACCATTGTGGCAGAGTCATGAACACTCAGCATAATACAGGTAATGCCTGAGGGAAGATCTTTCAGTAGTGAAAGCCCGCTTTCATCTTTCATTGAAATATCAAGAATACAAACCGTTGCCCCCGATCCCGGTAATCCTTGTCTGGCTTCAGCACATGAACTGAACTCCCCCACGACTTCAACATCAGACTCTAAATTCAGCAACTGAGCGAATCCTGAACGTACAACAACATGATCATCAACTAATGCTACTTTAATCATTATCATTTATTATCGAATTAAGTATCGGACTAAACTACCCTTATTAATATTGCTTCGCAATAGTACGTCATAGATAGAAAATAGGGGATATCAGGGCACAAAGTGATGAAAAAATGCTACTGCGGATATACAGCAGCATCAGTAAGTTTTTACTATAGCTTAATGTGCTTTCTTCGCTTTTCGAATCTTTCTCTCTTCCGCAATAGCCACGAAAGCAAGCAGGGTAAGGCATACAAATGCTGAGGTATCCAGGGCAACAAATGTCCCTTTCCAACCCGTTAAACCAAAGACAGGCACGCCATCAGCAATCATCCCCAAACCGAGCTTGGCAAAGCTGTCACCGATTAAATAAGCAAATGTTCCTTTAACACCATCAGCCACACTGATCGCTTTTTTCGGTACAAACCCAACAGCAGCTACACCAATCAACAACTGTGGACCAAATACCAGAAAACCAAGCACAAACAGAGAGCCCAAATACATGTATTCACTGGTTGCATGTTGATAGAATTCAAGGCAGACAATAATCAACCCTAACGAGACACAGGCAACCAGGGCACGACGGCCATTCGCCAAATCTGACAAATACCCCCACATTAATGTGCCTACCAGCGCCCCTATTTCGAACATGGTAAAACCAGTGATGGCGGTTTCTTTTGATTGTCCCAATTCCTGATAAGCATACACTGTTGACCATTGGTCAATACCAATACGCACGATGTAAAGGAAGATATTGGCAAAACAAAGCAGCCAAATGACTTTGTTTTTTAATACATATTCAACAAAGATCTCACGTTTGGTCATTTGGTTTTTTTCTGCCGCGATATCTTCTTCGCTGACAGGTTCATCAAATAACTCTTCTACCTTACCCAAACCATAACTTTCTGGAGAATCGCTACCATAACGCAATCCAATGAAACCAATGATCAGGGCGATAATAGAAGGGAAAATAAACATCCCTATTACATGACCATCAAAGAAATAATTGGCACCAAAGAGTGCAATCCCAGCCGCAGCGGCACCACCTACATTATGTGACATATTCCACAAACCCAGATAGGTTCCACGCTTGTTACGGGGAGTCCATTTCGTAATAGTGGAATAGCTGGCAGGCCCACCGATACTTTGGAAAAAACCACTCAACGCATAAAATGCCACCATCAGGAAAATGCTGATGCCGGAATTTCCCATACTCATACTAAACCCTAACATGGCGATGCCAGATAGGATCAGCATAAATGGCAGAAATTGTTTGGTATTTTTGCCATCGGCATAATAAGCAACAACGGTTTTACCAATACCATAAGTAATAGAAAAACCTAATCCTATCAACCCAAGCTGCGTCATCGACAAACCATAAGTCGAGATCATATCGTTTTGGGCTATGTTAAAGTTCTTACGCACCAAATACATAGCCATATAGCCAATAAAAACCACCAAATACGACTGCATAAAGGGTTTGAACCACATTTTACGGCGTACTTCCACTGGAAGATCCAGTGTTGGCTTACGAATTTGTTCTAGAATCTTAAGCATTTGAAATCCTTAGATAACTACAAAAAAAGAGCCTTTTTGAAGCAGGTGAAAATAAAAAAGACAAATCGCAAGAAAGCAAAAATTTTCGTAGTTATAGTTTTCGTAAATATAGTTTCGCAGATATAGTTATTATCGGGTCAGTTTAGAAAACTAAAGGAAGATTGGCTTGAGCTATGGTCCTAGTTTAGCTAGGAATATTTCCTAGTTTTATCCTATTCGAGCATAAAGCGTGAAAGAAATCACACTCTTTGCTCAATATATCCATATAAGTACCTATAAAAGAGAAACCCGCGCGGTGAAGTGGGCGGGTTAGATTAGTTATTGCTTTAGTCAGGCCGCCTTGTGGCGCTGATTTTCTTTTTTCGCTTTTCATCGCTTTGTTGTGAACTTCTGTCAGTATCCGTTTTTTCTCACTATTGGCAAAACGATTTAAAACTTGCCTGATTAACGGCTGATAGCCCAAGCCATTAAGGTCAGCTATCATTTTCAGGTCTTCAATCAGAGACTTATTCAACCTGATTGAAATCGGTTGCAAATCCAATGCCTCATTAATCAGATCATCTGTTATATCATCAGACACTTTGACGTGAGCTTCACTGCGACCAAGCTCACCGTTATCCCATACTTCATCAGTGGAAGCTATCAGGTTTGTTTGCTCATTTCTCTGTTCCTAGACCCTATTTTCCGTAAATTCTCAATTCATCTTCGTTAGGTGCATAGGCTGTTCTTATGGCTACTCCTTTTTCAGGATAATAAATAAAGACCATCTTTAATTTAACACCGTAATCAGTTTCAGATATAAACCACTTAGTTGGCGGGTCGGTTCTATTGTCTTCTCTTGTGTCCTCAAGAAAACACCCAACCCGATTAGAAAAACACTGGAGTATATACAGAATAATCTACGAAACAGATCAAAACTCAAAACAACTCAAACCCACTCATAAAACCTCAGTAATTTCTGTATGATTGATAGATAAAGTAAATTGCTAACTTATAATTTTTGTATGTACAAAATCAGTTTTAGCCGTCCGTGGCTCAAAAGCAGCCAGTTAAGTGACCTATCATTTTTATTACACTTCTGGAATGTCGCTATCAAACCAATTAGTGAAGCTATTGTCGTAATAGTCGCCCCTAGCGTCATAACGGCACCATTTTTGTTGATTTGATAGCGTTCAATTTCAAGAAAAACTCTGATGGTATTTTGAGCATGATACTATAAAGTATTTTACAATACCGTCAAAAATTGCATGCTGATTTGGTGAGATATGGAAGCAAAAAAGCCCTGAAATCAGGGCATTAATTAGAAAATCATCATGATTTGGTGAGGCTCTAAATCATTCCCACTCAATTGTTTATAATTGAGTTAACTAATTGATTTAATTCAATATAAAAACAAAAAACCTAATTAATACCGTCAAAAATACCGTCAACAGAAAGAAGTGCGTTCATGACCTAAAATTTATTTCTGAGATAATTCATTTATACCAAAAATTGTCAGCCCTATCACAATCCCACCACCCTCTGCCCCAAATTCCACACCGAATTTTCCGGAGTTTGGGTGAATTTCACTCAAAACTACCCAATACCCCTCCAAATCCTCATTTTGCTCATTTATTGAACTAATAATTTGTTTAATTTCAGCACATTCAACAGCCAGATACCCGTTTTTACTGCACGAATCAAC
>NZ_NKHQ01000075.1:0-76112 GCF_014467265.1 Xenorhabdus sp. TS4
CTGATTAGCACGGCGGTTCAGTTCGCCATAGCGAATAGTTTGCTCTTCAAATATCACGGCGGGGGCATTGGGTTGTTGCTCTGCCAGTGCTTCAAACTGGGAATGGACTAAGGTATCGGGCGGGAAATCCATTTGTGTGGCATTGAAATCTACTAACAGTTGCTGCTGCTCTGCTAGTGGTAATAGGGGTAAGTTTCGGATCTGGGTTTTCGGAGACGTCAGGGCGGCTTCTATCAACACCATGAGGCGAGATTGGAGTGCTACCACTTCAGCACGACTCAGGTAATTGGGTGAAAAATTAAACTCAAACGTGATAGGCTTATAGGCATCCTCACTGTTAGCGAATGCATATTGATGGACAGCAATGACAAGCGGGAACGGTGCGCCACGTTGTATTTGGCAGTATTTGAGTGTAGCGTCGGGTATATCGGCGTTCACGTCTATCCGCTCAAATGACAGCATGATATCGAATAACTGAGCACGCCCAGTCTTCTGCTGGATTTGTATGAGTCGATTGATTTCTGCGATTGGTAAGCGCTGACGTTTATAGCAACGGCGCAATTCTGCTGCGGTTTTGCCCATCACATCAAGGAAAGTATCATGGGGCGAAACGGTTATACCGACCGGAATCACCGATGAAAACATCCCCACCGTGTGTCTTTGTTTACTGTTTTTACGGTTATGCACGGGAATACCAATAACAATATCTTCATCTTCGGTACGGTTTGTCAGCGAGTAAGCAGTACGTGAGAAATAGCAAGCCAGCGCGGCATACATAAAATGCAGGACGGACAATCCATGTGCAGCGACAGTGTCTTCGATTCGCTGGAAGAGCGTGTTATCCAGTGACCAAATTAAAGGTTCGGCATGTTCGTTATCTGTTGTTTGCTCTAAAGTTGATGGCTGAATTAAGGCTGGCGGTAAGTTTTTATAGCGCTCTGACCAGAATTGTTGGTCTTGTAGATAGCGCTGTGAGTTTAAATAGGTGCGATCTTCATTAATAAAGTCGAGATAAGAAGGGGCCGTTTCGGTAAATTTTTCTCCTCTGATTAACCGAGTATACGTGTTAGCTATCTCTTCAGGAATAAGCCCTAAAGTAATCCCATCCCCGATGAGATGATGACAGCAGAAATGCCAGTACCAACGATTATCACTCACCCGTATCAGTTCAAAACGCCATAGTTCATTGTACAAATCAAACGGACGCATGAAGGCAGTACGGATATATTGTTCAGCCTGTTCTTCTGCGTTGTCATGATCTGAGAAATCGTGGATTGTCACGGATACAGGCAAAGTGTCGGTGAGTGTTTGCAGCGGTAATTCCTGAGTTTTAACGAGTCGTAAACGCAATGCATCATGACGATAAACAACGGCCTCAACAGCGCGTACTAGCAGCGCTTTATCCAACTTTCCTTCAACCAGAATCACTGAACCTAAGTTATAGCAGATACTATGAGGACGGAAGAACTGGTCGAGCCAGACAACTTGCTGGGGAGAACTGAGTGGGACTTTGTAAGAGGGAGATGCAGAAGCATTCTCTAATGAAAGTGGGTTTTCGTTGTTAATATTATTGCATGATATAGACATTGCTTAACTCCTGCTCGTGAGACTGGTTAACCGGGTTAATAATGAATTAAATTTGATTTATGTGGCATTACTGCACACTGGAGATATTGAAGAACTAACTCTTTATGAGCAGGTACTTTATTTTTAAAATTTCCGCTATAAAAGGGATTTAGACTATTTATTTTTGATAGGGGTTTTTAAAAATTCTGATGGTGTGCCTATGTGGCGAGTTTTGGGGAGGCTTAACAGAACATTCATGGCGCTCTATGGGGCTATCATATACTGGCTCTTAATGATTCAGTTCTTCAAAATCCCTATATAATGTTTTGTTCTTACATAATCTTCTTTGCGGTGTATTGAAGGCATCTGGCATAAATATCCCCTCGCTAGAAAAAGGATTAACTAGCACGGGAACACGGTGGGAGCAGAAGATTTGAGAGATTCAGGAAGTTAAGCTTTCAACGGATAGAACGCTTCTATTGATAATGAAGCCAAAGAGGAAGGGGCAGAAACCGGTCCAGTTTTATCCATACCGGCAACTGAAAATATTTTGACATCCCGTCACTCTGTCCACTCAAGCCAGAGGCTGTCTTCGTTATCGCAGAGGAAGGGACTCAGGGAAGATTTTACGCTGTAGGCACAACGTTTACTGCTGCCGGGCCTTTAGCACCCTTCTCGATAGAGAACTCGACCTTCTGGCCTTCGAACAGAGTGCGGTAGTCGTTACTCTGAATAGCGGAGAAGTGTACGAAGACGTCTTTGCTTCCATCAGTAGGGGAGATAAAACCAAAACCTTTATCCGCATTAAACCATTTTACTAAACCAGTCATTTTATTAGACATGTGATATTTCCTTTAATTGAGCCTTTTTAGGCGAATATGGCTTGTTTTACAGAAACTACTTAGCGCTTAATGGAGAAACTCAAAAAGAAAGGGATATCTGGGATAACGCCTGAGGATGAGAATTGCTTTAATAAACTGCTTTGTATGAGGTCTGTCTTTCAAACCGACCCAGCTATTAACGCATGATTGCGAATATTAAGCAAGTTATATTTTTAGTTATCTGGCAGGGAAGCGGGATACGATACTGTTGAAAATCACCGCCAGTAGGCGGTGATTAGAACTTATAACAATTCAAATGCTCGCTTAATGATCTCATCGGAATAAGGCTGTTGGCCGTTTTCCATTTGAATGATAGCTTTAACCAGTCGGCTCATTGTGGCGACATTTTCTACATCCACCACGGCACTGCTAGCTATGCCAACTGATTTACATACATAAACGATATAACTCTCGGTATTATTTTCATTCGGTGGTGCCCAGCGGGAAATAAACTGGCGAATAGTATTGTCCCCGTATTTGCGTTCGTAGTTGCGCAGAATTTTTAGCATCGCCCGTATGCCATATTCCGGCGCCCCAAATTGACAAAATGATTTGTCTGTCTGGATATCATGCAAACCCTGCCATTTATCACCGTGGCGGATATTGCCCGGGTTGTGGTTACGAATCCCTCTTGTCATTGTTATCTCCTAAACGTTTATTGATGGCACGAATGGCAAACTCTCGTATTTTCTCTACGCCAATAAAACCAACGGCACCGCCGAGGGCAGGTGAAATACTGTTTGGAATACCAAATAGTTCCAGTCCACTGGAAAATCCCCACGACAGCGCTCCACATAGTAGCGGCTCGACCCAGCGATTTTTCCGCTCCACACCGTCATAAATAAGTCGGCCGTAACAGATCATGATGGCCAAAATAGAACCAGAAATTTGCGGCCAAGCGTTTCTTAGACCGTTTAATAAATCGGCCCATAAATCAGGATGTTCTTTCATATTGTTCCCATAATTTAGTGATGGGCATCATCAGCACTTACTTAATGACGTCCCGTACTCTTCCATAGTAACGCTGGTAAAGAAAATCCACATGGTTACGCTATTGTGCTCTGGCTCTTACTAAACCCATAAACGCCAAATTTTAGAGATAGACAAAAAACAAATGGATTGCACAAATTCAAATAGGCACTATATTAATCAATGTGATTTTTAATCTTAAAGTTATATATTAACAAATAGTTAACTTAGATAATTATATTATTGATAGCTTTTACTGTGTCTCATTTAGCATCGTTAAATTTTCCTGATCGTATCAACTATTCGATGGTCATTGCCAAGTAACTCTGAATTTATCCTGTCAGTTCAAGTAGAGATAGAGTAAGGAATAATGTCATGAAAGTATTGATAGCAGAAAACGAAGTGGGTACACGATATCATAGTCACTATGTGGAAAATGCTGTGCATAGGTTGGCTGATAAATTAATCGAAAAAGACGTGGATGTTATTATTGCTGAGTCTTTTGATGATAGTTATACAATAATTTCAGCCAATGAATCGTTCGATTGTTTAATGATAAGCTGTGCACTCATCGATGATGATTTATATCGTCAAATACAGAAACTTCTCAATAAATTATTTGAACGACAGGAAAATGTTCCGGTCTTTTTGTTAAGTGATCGGGAAAAAGCGGTATTTTTGCTAAATCATGAATTACTGGAACAGCTAACTGAATTTGCCTGGATATTGGAAGATTCTGCGGATTTTATTGCGGGTCGTGCCATTGCAGCCATGCAGCGTTATCGTCAACAATTATTTCCTCCTTTAATGTCGGCATTGATGAAATACAGCCGAACCTATGAATATTCCTGGGCGGCGCCAGGGCATCAAGGGGGCGTCGGATTTAATAAAACACCAGTTGGTCGCTTTTATCATGACTATTATGGGGAAAATCTTTTTCGTACCGATATGGGAATTGAGCGAGCTTCATTGGGTTCGCTATTAGATCATTCCGGTGCATTTGGTGAAAGTGAAAGAAACGCCGCCAGAGTATTTGGTGCAGACCATTCTTATTCTGTCGTGGTCGGAACGTCAGGCTCTAACCGCACGATTATGCAGGCTTGTATGACCGAAGATGACGTGGTCATCATTGACCGAAATTGTCATAAGTCCATTGAACAGGGGCTGATACTGACAGGCGCCAAACCGGTTTATATGCTGCCGAGCCGTAACCGCTATGGCATCATCGGGCCTATCTATCCACAAGAAATGCAGGCTAAAACATTACAGAAGAAACTGAAACAAAATCCACTGTTCCAAGGCATGGCTAATCAGAAACCTGTTTATAGCGTAGTGACAAACTGTACCTATGATGGTGTCTGTTATAACGCTAAGCATGTACAGGAGTTATTAGATAAAAGTGTCGATAGAATACATTTTGATGAAGCATGGTATGGCTATGCGCGGTTTAACCCAATTTATCATGATCATTTTGCCATGCGTGGAGATCCGAAAAATCACTCTGGGCCGACAGTTTTTGCTACCCATTCATCTCACAAGTTGTTGAATGCACTATCTCAAGCTTCCTTTATCCATGTACGGGACGGACGCAAACCTGTAGAATTTTCGAGGTTTAATCAGGCCTACATGATGCATGCAACAACTTCTCCTCTGTATGCGATTTGCGCTTCAAATGATATCGCGGTTTCAATGATGGATGGCAATAGTGGCTACTCATTGACTCAGGAAGTTATTGAAGAAGCTGTTGATTTCCGTCAGGCATTAGCGCGTTTGAATCGAGATTTCAGTAAGAAAGGGGATTGGTTCTTTAAGCCCTGGAATCAGGAAAAAGTGACAGATCCTGTGACTGGTAAAAAAATGGCTTTTGAGGATACACCCAAGGAACTACTGACGAAAGAACAAAGTTGTTGGGTAATGCGTCCGGGAGACAGTTGGCACGGATTTGAAGATTTACCGGATAACTGGAGTATGCTTGATCCGATTAAAGTCAGCATATTGGCTCCGGGCATGGGGGATAATGGTAAGTTGAAAAAACAGGGCGTGCCGGCAGCATTAGTCACCGCATGGTTAAGTCAGCACGGTATCGTACCAACCCGTACCACGGACTTCCAAATTATGTTCCTATTTTCAATGGGGATCACCAAAGGAAAATGGGGAACATTGCTTAACACCTTGCTGTCTTTCAAACACCATTATGATGCTAATACGCCTTTGAATAAAGTTTTGCCGGATTTGGTAGAGCAGCACCCAGAGGTGTATGAGCATTTAGGATTGAAAGAGTTAGGCGATAAAATGTTCGATTATTTACGGCAGAATAATCCGGGTGAAAAACTGAATCGGGCATATGCTGGTTTACCCAAAATGGAAATGACGCCGCGAACCGCTTACCAGGCCATTGTGACCCATAATGTGGAAATGGTGGCACTGGACGATTTACCTCATCGCATTGCTGCGAACTCTATCATCCCATATCCGCCCGGTATTCCCATGCTGCTTTCAGGCGAGAACTTTGGTGATAAAACCAGTCCCCAAATTGGATATTTACACGCATTACAAAAGTGGGATCACGAATTTCCTGGTTTTGAGCATGAAACGGAAGGTACAGAGATTATCAATGGCATTTATCACGTCATGTGTATAAAAAAGTGAAAACGGGAAGATAAATTATGGCTATTGTTTCAAAGGCAAATGTTTCAGAGGCAAAAAAAGTCGGATTGATCCCCGTTACTCTGATGGTTGCGGGTAACATCATGGGATCGGGCGTTTTTCTCCTGCCTGCCAGTCTGGCCTCAACAGGAGGTATTGCGATCCTTGGATGGCTGGTAACTATCATTGGTGCCGTGGGGTTATCGATTGTCTATGCGAAAATCTCCTCACTGGATGACAGTCCAGGCGGTTCTTATGCCTATGCACGACGAGCCTTTGGCCCTTTTTTAGGCTATCAGACTAACATTTTATATTGGCTGGCGTGTTGGATCGGTAATATCGCAATGGTTGTGATTGGCGTTGGTTACCTGAGTTATTTTTTCCCTATCCTGAAAGATCCCATTATTTTAACCATCACTTGTACAGTCATACTGTGGATATTTGTCATTTTGAACATTATCGGGCCACATGTTATTACCAGAGTGCAAGCGGTAGCGACAACCTTAGCATTGATTCCGATTGTAGCAACCGCTGTATTGGGTTGGTTCTGGTTCAACGGTAAGACCTATATGGATGCGTGGAACGTCAGTGGATTGAATACCTTTGGCGCGATTCAGAGTATTTTAAACGTAACATTATGGTCTTTTATTGGCGTTGAAAGCGCTTCTGTTGCGGCTGGTGTGGTTAAAAATCCTAAGCGTAATGTGCCTATTGCGACTATTGGCGGTGTGCTGATTGCGGCCGTCTGTTATGTTCTGTCCAGCAGTGTAATTATGGGTATGATCCCCAACGCGGCGTTGAAAATCTCATCTTCACCTTTTGGTGATGCTGCCCGATTGGCATTGGGAGATACCGCTGGAGCAGTCGTTGCCTTTTGTGCCGCGGCAGGCTGTTTGGGATCATTGGGCGGCTGGACATTGCTTGCAGGGCAAACAGCCAAAGCTGCCGCAGATGATGGACTGTTTCCTTCAATCTTTGCCAAAGTGAACAAAGCAGGAACTCCGGTTGCGGGTTTGTTGATCCTGGGGGTTCTAATGACGATTTTCCAACTCAGTAGTATTTCGCCAAATGCAGCGAAAGAATTTGGCTTGGTCTCTTCCGTCTCTGTGATTTTTACCTTGATACCTTACTTATATACCTGTGCAGCTTTGCTGTTAATTGGTCATGGTCATCTTGGGCAAGAGAAAACGCGATATATCATTATTACGTTTATCGCCTTTATCTATTGTATCTGGGCAGTTTTTGGAACTGGAGCAAAAGAAGTGGTATGGACGCTCGTTGTTATGATGGTCATAACGGCAATGTATACCTTTAATTACAATACGAAACATCCTGTCCCTTTTCCGTTAGATAAAAAAGCTTAACTGCGATTTTTCGGTGTCACTATTTTGGTGCTGTCATTACAGCACCTTTTTTTGATCAAAAAACATTCGTAATTTGTGATCTTGCCCTAATATTCACGCTTCTGCGCGTAGTATTTAAATAACAAAGGAAATGATTTCATACTGGGTTCAGATGGTAAGGCTTTACCTGGCAGATTGTTATCTTTCTTTGTGGAGAAATAAGATTATGAAAAAATATATATTACTCATACCGATAATGGTGGCTTAGGGTTGTTCGGCTTGCGCAAACGATACGAAAATAACAAAGGCAACACATTCTTTAAAACCTGACAATATTGTTCATAAGCCACTGGTTTTCAGAACCGGCGACATGAAGGAATGTGGGTATGGTTATGTGGTTGGGGTATGGTCAAATGGCGATAGATGGTATGAATGTTATCAGCGTCTGATTGATACTTTTGGGCATCAGGCAGAATATGTGGCACTTGGCGGTATTAGTCTCGAACAAGTTTATGGAGTGCAGGAGTATGTGTATGATGAGGGGGAAGAAGATTATGTTGAAAGGGGGGCTTATATACCTAATACATTGTACCGAGATGTTCAAACAGGACTCAATACCGGCCCTTATATACAGCACTCCCAACCACAAAATGAAATAATCACATCTGTATCTTATTGTGCTCTTAATCTGTCTCTCCCGCGTTATTCTGCTCGTCTTACAGCCAGTATTCACGATAAATACCCATTCTTAAAAAAATTAAAAATATGTCATGACAGCTTATCGATAATCGCTTTTTTAAACGCCACTATTTTGTAATAGTATTCAATTTAATTTCACTCCACCGGTTCTAAGGTGGAGTGATTAGTTCTGGATTAATAAGACGATTTTTGAGCAGAAGTAGTAACATTTTCTGCTTATTATCTTAATCAATAAGGTTTGTGAAATAAATTATCATTTGATGTAATAGACAATTATGAGTTTGTCAGGCTAATCTCTATCCATGAATCTGAATAGGAGCTAACTTGTTTTAGGTGTTAGATAACTCACAGTAAGTTTTCCGCATTTCAATATACTAAAAGAAATCAGGATAACTTGGTATTTCGATAAGTAGGAGCGTGCATATGTACAAAACTATTTTAGTACCAGTAGATATTTCAGAAGAAGATCTAACCAACAAGGCTGTTGACTGCGCTCTTAAAATTGCCAGGGAAACAGGGGCCAAATTACATTTTTTACATGTATTACCCATTTCATCGGCGATTATTAATGCTTATGCATTAGGCTATATGGAAATTAAGGACAAGGCGACTATCAAGGCAGAACGGGACTTGAAAAAGTTGGTTGATTCCATTGAATTACCAAATCGTCAGCTCTCTTATTCGATTGCATTTGGTTCACCAAGAGACGAAATTACTGCTACAGCAGATGAAATTGGCGCTGATTTGATTGTTATCGGTTCAAGACGACCTAATATCACGACGCATTTGTTGGGTTCCAACTCTGCTGGAGTTGTCAGATATGCAAAAACATCTGTATTAGTAGTGCGATAATTATTGGTGGTAAGAATGATAATTTGTTGATTTTACTGCTTTTAACTGATGCTCAATAGCTAGCGGTTATATCCGATTACAGGGGAGTATGTATGTATAACACGATCTTAGTTCCAATTGATATTGCGGAAGATATATTAACTGATAATGCAATCAAACATGCTGAATATTTAGCAAAAATATCTAATGCAAAGGTTCATCTTTTTCACTCTGTGCCAGATATTTCCCGATTTTCCGTGAATTATAGTTACCACTATGATTTATTGAGTGCTTTTGCCAAAAAAGCAATAGCGAATTCTGAAGAGGAACTGAAAAAAGTCGTAGAACGAATGGATTTACCTAAAGATAGGGTATCATTCTCTGTTGCCTTCGGCTCTCCACGGGATAAGGTGTTGTCTACAGCGCGTGAGATTAATGCAGATTTGATTATTGTCGGATCTCGTCGGCCAGATATCTCAACTCACTTGCTGGGTTCAAATGCGTCGGGCATTGTAGGATATGCTAATATCTCTGTTTTAGTTGTGAGATAACTGACTGCATCCGGATAAAGTTGATTTTTATCTATAAAAACCGTGCTCGAACATAGCACGGTTTATTTGGGTTATGGAAAACTACAGAGAAAATTTCGGTTAATCAGAAAACGAATTCAGTGTAATATCTAACTGATTCTTACCGGCGATAATAATCTGAATCTGTAAATTGTTTTCTGAACTGTTAGTGGTAATAACGGTCACCTCTTCATTCCCTGAATATTTTTTTACAACTTCCAGTAATTCTTGCTCAAGTTGTTCAGTTTTAGTGCTAATGGCCATTTATCCTACTAAATTCAATTAAATATTTTAGGAGTGTCTTAATATTACCCAAATAAACAGAGCTCAATAGTTTAATAAGATTAATGTTTTTCCGCTTAATATGCCAATAAAATATGTTAATCGGTAGATTAAATTATATTATTATCAATTACATCAAATAATGTATTGACGTTTTCCTAATCGTTAAAGAGAAATCGACGAATAATATTTGTCATTTTAGAGGGGGATCAGGCAGGATAATAGATGGATGTTATGCACAATAAGTAAATAGGTATTATTTTGAATAGTAAAATAGGCCAGTTGGCACGTTATCTTTTGGTTTTTGGATTAACCCTCTCTTTTCATGCATGGAGTGCACCGACCAGCTTCGAACAAGCTAAAGTTGAATCAAGAAAAAATGTTTATAACGGACAAACAAAATCAGGCATAGGCACACTATATTGTGGATGTGATTGGCAATGGGTTGGCAAAAGTGGTGGGCGTGTTGATCTGGCTTCTTGCGGTTATCACGTTAGATCACAGCAAACAAGGGCTGCACGTATTGAATGGGAACATATGGTGCCAGCTTGGGTATTCGGGCATCAGCGTCAATGTTGGCGGAATGGTGGGCGGAAAAACTGCGTTGAAACCGATCCTGTATTTCGCATGATCGAATCAGACATGCATAACCTGGCTCCATCGATCGGTGAAGTTAACGGTGATCGCAGTAATTTTGGTTACGGAATGCTCGCCAGAAACACACCTAATATGTATGGTTCATGTAGCAGTAAGGTGGATTTTAAATCACATTTGTTTGAACCACGCGATAGAGTAAAAGGTATGGTTGCCAGAGTCTATTTCTATATACATGACCGCTATAATCTGACTATGTCACGCCAGCAGCAACAATTGATGATGGCATGGGATCGCCAGTATCCAGTGGATGCCTGGGAGCGTGAAAGAGATAACCGAATCGCCAAGATTATGGGGCACCATAACCCATTTGTGACTGGCAGCAAAAAGTGGGAATTGGGACATAAAAATTCAGGTCAAGGTTTAATATCGCAGCAAGGATTGATGGCGCAAAAAGGGGGAGAGGTACAGAGCCGTGCGCCAAAGCAAAGTAATTTGTATGCAGGGAATAGCCAGATATCAACCCAAAGGATGACATCAAAAACGGCGCAAGATGAGATAATTAAGGGGAATAAAAATAGCCAGATTTATCATTTTGCACACTGTGCTAGCTATAAAACGGTGGCAGATAAAAACGCAATTTACTTTCGCTCAGAAGCCGAAGCCAAAAAAGCGGGATATCACTTGGCTGGTAATTGTAAAAAGTAGTTGTTAATGCATTGCTAATAAAAATTAAACAATGTTTCAGTAAAATTTAACCTTTGAGCTTGTCATAAATAAAAAACTGTCATTATACTGACATCATAGTCCGTTAGATTACACCAAAGAAAACGGAAAGAGGCGAGGAATGCTAATGACAGATGCTAAAACTGCATTCTCGGTTAGGAGCCGGCGCGTAAGATCATGTCACTGATAAAAAGTGACGATCTTAGCGTCGGTTTTTTTATGGGCCTTTGATGAGCTTAAAAGGGAGCTCCTATCTATAAATAACATCGATGTTAAGACACCGCAAAGTGAGGCTAACGATAAGGTGTGCGACTATGGGTAGACAGAAAGCAGTGATTAAATCTCGTCGTGAAGTTAGAAGAATGTTAAAAAGGGACTCACGTTATCGGGATAACGATAATGTCACTTCACTGGTACAGCTTGGAGGTGTGGAAGCTATCGGAATGGCGCGTGAAAGCAGGGATATTTCAGAAATTATGCCGCGCAGCGAAGCACAGTATCGCTATATGCGGGCGATCAATAACAAGCAATTGATTATTGCTAATGGTGAAGCGGGTTGCGGAAAAACCTACGTTAGTGCTGTGATGGCGGCCGATGCCTTAATCAATAAAGAGGTTGATAAAATTATTGTGACGCGTCCGGTATTACAGGCAGAAGAAGATCTTGGTTTTCTGCCGGGAGATATGGCGGAGAAATTTGCACCTTATTTCCGTCCGGTTTATGACGTGTTATTAAAACGCATGGGAGCTTCATTTTTGCAATATTGCTTGCGTCCTGAAATTGGCAAAGTAGAAATTGCTCCTTTTGCCTATATGCGAGGAAGAACATTTGAGAATGCATTTGTGATCCTTGACGAAGCGCAAAATGTTACCGTTAATCAAATGAAAATGTTTTTAACGCGGTTGGGAGAAAATGTAACAGTGATTGTAAATGGTGATGTTAGCCAGTGTGATTTGCCGATAAAAATTACATCAGGGTTGGTAGATGCATTGGAGCGGTTTTCCGATGACGAAGCTATCAGTGTGATCCATTTCTCCCAACAAGATTGTATTCGTTCTAAATTATGCCAGAAAGCATTGATAGCTTACAGATAATAGATTTTAAATTGCATAGACACGTAGTATAGGAATAAATCCCCCAGTTAACTTTGTGGCTGGGGGATATAAGATATCGTCTCAGTAATTAGAAAAGTTAGTTATCACTTGATCTTCATTCCCGCCATTGTCATTAGAGTACGAAATAACGTGGATACAGCGTATAAGGCCATTACACTGCAAAACCAAATTGCCACCATCCAACCCAAGCGCTTCCAGAGTGAAGGGCGTTGTGATGCTGTTTTAATGGTAGCCTTGTTCATGGGTGATTTTTCCTCGGAAGACATAATAACTCCAAAAGGTATAAGTCAAAATTATCGGGATAATGAACAGAGCACCAACCAGCATAAAACCCAATGATTGAGGAGGGGAGGCCGCCTCTTCATAGCTAATAGAGGGCGGGATAATGTTCGGCCAAATGCTGATCCCTAATCCAGTAAAGCCCATGAAAATTAACAACAGTGCTGCCAAAAACGGGGTGTAATGGCTTGAGTTCTGGTTAGATTTCAATAGCAGCCAGCTTGACCATAATACCAATAATGGTACGGGCATGAAGAAAAATAGATTCGGTAAGCTGAACCAGCGTTCGGCAATCGTTGAGTGGGCAAGTGGTGTCCAAATACTGATAATGGCAATAATTGCTAGCATCAGCAATGTCAAGGGATGCAGAACACGATACATCTGTTGTTGCAAGTGGCCTTCTGTTTTCATCACTAGCCAACCACACCCCAATAAGGCATAAGCGATGACAAGTCCAATCCCACAAAATAGAGGAAAAGGAGCCAGCCAATCAAAATGGCTGCCGATATAAACACGATTTTCGACAGGAAAACCTGCAATAACTGCCCCAACAACGATACCTTGCATAAAGGTGGCGAGAATCGAACCGGCCATAAATGCCTTATCCCAGAAGTGTTGGTGCTTTGGTGTGGCCTTGAAACGAAATTCAAAAGCAACACCACGAAATATCAGGCCCAATAACATAATGGTCAATGGGATTGCCAATGCATCTAAAACTACCGCATAAGCCAGTGGGAACGCGCCAAATAACCCAGCGCCTCCCAGCACTAACCAAGTTTCATTACCATCCCAGACAGGAGCAACAGAATTCATCATCAGATCACGATCGGATTGCTCTTTAATCGCTGGATATAAGATGCCGATTCCAAGATCAAAACCATCCATCACGATATACATCATGGTGCTAAATATGATGATCAGGAACCAAATGAGAGGAAGATCAATGCCCATTTACTGACTCCTTATTTGGGACTGGTGGAAGACCTTTACGGATAAGTTTCATCATATAGGCGTAACCAACACCGAAGACGGCGGCATAGACGACAAAGAAAATAAGTAGGCTGATGCTCATGTGGATTTCACCGTGTGCAGATACCGCATCTTTGGTGCGCATTAAGCCGTAGACGACCCACGGTTGGCGGCCAATTTCTGTTGTGAACCAGCCTGCCAGAATTGCAATAAGGCCGGAAGGTGCCATCAAAAGCATAAAGCGGAGGAAGAGCGGGTTTTCATACAGGCGTTTTTTATGACGCAACCATAGTCCCCAGGCGCCGGCAAAAATCATCAAAATCCCCAATCCCACCATGATGCGAAATGACCAAAACACCATAAAAGCATTTGGGCGATCTTCCGGGGCAAATTCTTTCAGTGCCGGAACTTGTTTATCCAGACTGTGTGTCAGAATCAGGCTGGCAAGATAGGGGATTTTGACTGCATAACGTGTCTCTTCTGCTTCCTGATTGGGAATGCCAAATAGAATCAGTGGGGTGGCTTCACCAGGATGATTTTCCCAATGACCTTCCATCGCAGCGATTTTAGCCGGTTGATGTTTTAACGTATTCAATCCGTGCATATCGCCAATCACGGCTTGTAATGGGGCAATAATCAGGATCATCCACATCGCCATTGACAACATTTTCCGCATGGCGGATGAATCATTGCCTTTCAGCAAATGCCAGGCAGCAGAAGCAGCAATGAAAAATGCTGAGGCCAGGAATGCCGCAGTCCCCATATGCAGCAGGCGATAGGGGAAAGATGGATTGAAAATCACCGCGAACCAATCAACAGGAACAACTAGATTATCTATAATTTCATGGCCTTGTGGTGTTTGCATCCAGCTATTAGAGGCCAATATCCAGAATGTAGAAATAATTGTGCCGAGTGCCACCATACAAGTTGAGAAAAAATGTAGCTTTTCTCCGACCCGATGCCAGCCAAACAGCATGACACCAAGGAATCCAGCCTCAAGAAAAAATGCGGTCAGCACCTCATATACCAACAACGGGCCTGTAATGGTACCGGCAAAATCAGAAAAGAAACTCCAGTTGGTGCCGAACTGATAAGCCATCACCAAGCCAGAAACAACTCCCATACCGAAATTAACCGCAAAAATTTTTGACCAGAAATGATATAACGTTTTGTAGTCCGTATTACGTGTTTTAAGCCATAAGCCTTCCAATACCGCCAGAAAGCTTGCCAAGCCTATGGTAATGGCAGGAAAGATAATGTGAAAAGAAACAGTAAAGGCGAATTGTATCCTTGCGAGTTCAAGGGCAGTTAACCCTAACATAGTGACCTCTTATTGCAATCTTTGGGTATATGGGTAAACGAAGTTAGAAGGTGCAGACAAGTAGAACACAGGGAAATGGGGTATAATAGTGACAATTTTTTATATATTGACTATAACAGTTTGAGTGAAAGCCAGTTATATGATGTGTTGTGAGCAATGGATAAAATTTTTCAATGACGGCTTGATCGTTTCGATGATAAATCGTTTTGATAACATCATATTATGCTACTCAGCAAATCGGCGGGCTTTTATATTGCGGTGTTTTTAGTGATAAGCGTGATCTCGCTTTTTGCTAAATCGCCCGTGAGTTCCTGGCTGAGATAGCCTTTATTGCCGTAAAGAGAACCTGTTAAAAAACGGAAGGGGAGATACTAATAAAACGGGTATAACTGAGCAAGGTGGAAAAATCGTTGTGGTGATATTTCCAAATATGCACCAGATAAAAATGTTTAAAATCACGGTAATATGACAGATGAAAGAGGATCAAAATGGTCATGATTTCACTGGAACACATGCGATTTCGTCGGTGGCGTAGACGGTATCCGTTATCAAGACAAAACTGCGTCCAGTGGGGATGAAAAAACGACAAAAATTGTCGACATCGCAGAAAATTTCAACTAAGTTATTCATAGCCTGTTCCTCCCGGAGCGGTTTTTGGCGTTCACCAAAGTTTTGCTTCCGGAACAGACTTCTCGTCAATTTCTTATCCAGAATTCGGATTAAATATCATATCATGAAAATTAATTATTAAATAAAAGGTCAACATGAAAAAAATATTTTAAAACTAGCTATTAGCTTATTAGCTTTTAGTATTGTAAATATCGCTCATGCAGAAACTGACAAAACCCAATTGAATTCTATTACAAAAAAAGAATCTGCTCGACTTAAATATGAACTAATCGATTTTTCAAATGGTAAAAAAAGTTGTACCGATCAGGTTAACTATTTGGGCTATGTTAGCTCGGTTGGTATTTGGTATGTAGGCAGAAGTACGACTGGTAATACCAAAAATTGGATAAATATTGCAGTCATGGATAAAAACAGGAAAAATCGTGAAGAGTATTGGACGCAATATGATGCAAACACAGATGCAGGTAAAGCGATCAATACTGTAGCAATGTATACCGCTGCCAGTGGAGAAAAAGTCTCTGCTCAATGCACTGTAGGAAGTGATGGAAATGATTATAACATAAAATCTTTATGGGTTGGACCAGACGCTTGGTAATGTAGGGATGCATATCATGAGTTTAGCAAAGTTTGCGCTGAGAAATAATGGCGGCGGAAGATGAATGTTTATAATCCCAAGGTAAACCGCCACAAACATTATATTTAAAAAAATCAAAGGAAATTAAATGTATGAAATTTTTTTTGAAACGATTACAGACGATATTTTTTCTAAGTTTTACACTGTCTGTTTCAGCGGTACAAAGCTATGCCGCATTTAATGAAAATGATCCAGTCAACAACCGTTATTCAGCTTCATATAATCACGGGGAAAAGATAAATTGTGGGCGTGGACATTCTCCTCCATTATCGCATACAAAGAAAAGTTTGGGGGATTCACAATGCATTGATTTTTTTGTTGTTTACCCCCTGGCAAAAAGTTTAATTCCCATTACCAATATATTGCTAACTCACTCTGAGCCTAAGCCTAAGCCCAAGCCCAAGCCCAAGCCTAAAACTAAAACATGCGGAGTAGAGCTAACCACAACAAAGACTTGGGCTTTCAGTTCATGGTATAGTACCTTTACTCGTCAGGGTGGTTGTCAGATTAAGCTTAGGTTAATTTGTGATGGAAGTGAAAGTGCATGCTCCCCTTCTGTTGGAGACTATTCATCATCCAATAAATTTCAAGTGATAATATTTGATGATAAAACAAACTATAAAAAAGAAACTCTTGATCGCACTCAAAACACAGAAAAAGCTAACGTAACTCACCATTCGACCATCGTAGAATCAACCGATAATATGATGGTTGAAAATAAAGGAAGTGGAACAGCAAACATTTCATATATTACTTCTAGTTGTTATAATGACATAGGCCCTAGTTCATTTCATGTTAATTCAGGTTCAGTTTATTCTTTTACTGTAAAAACGAGCAATGCCTATAATCTAGTCCAGTGGTGGAGTTGTTGGGACAAAGTTAAAACAATCAGTTGGAAAATTGAATATACTACATATGAATAAGTACGTTAAAAAAGAGGTTAAATAAGATGAAAACATTTTCTATACTTGCTTTATTTTTGAGTATAATTAGCAATGTAGCGGCTGCTACACCTAAAGATACTACAAATAATACACAACCTAAATTAAATATAGTTGGCTCAATAATTAAGACGAATCCTGCAAAAGACTGCACTCTCAATGCGGGTTATCTTATTTCTCTATCTGTAGGATATGGTGGTAATAAAAACTGGACAACTTATACCATTAAAAATAAAGAAGGTGCCCAGGCTTGGTATTGGGGGGCTTATCAAGTTGATACCCCTGCAGGGAACGCCATGCTTGCAACGGCAATTTATGCTGCATCTAGCGGACAAAAAGTTATGATTCAATGTGACACCAATAATTATATTAGTTCTTTGATGGTAGGGCCTGATGCTTACTAATTCATTTAGTTGTATTATTATGTAGAAAACAGATGTTGATATTCAACAAATGCTAACTTTGCTACGAGCCTTGCCACCACCACGGCACATATAATTACCGAAATATTTAAGATGCTAATGATTAAAGCAGATTTCATAATTTTACTTTTATTTAAAAGTGTATAAATATTTATTTATTTATTTTTTCCATATGAAAGGTTAAAACCGATTTTAGTCAGTCAGCTTTAGCTGTGATACTGTGTTGCACGAGAGGTGCAATATGGATTACAGATATGGCAGCCACACGGTATTTAGGATTGAATATTATTTTGTGTGGGTAACGAAATACAGGTACAAAGTGCTGACAGGAGAAGTTGTGCTACGGTAAGTTAGGTCAGTTAACGGAAGAGATGATAAAGGCTTATCTGGCGCATCATTTTGAATCGAACTCGGATGATAACTTTAGGATGGACAATTGACGCATCGTTCAGCCGATGTGTATCGGGGCTTTCAGTCCGTTAATCACTCACCCACCGACTTGAGTCGGTGGGTGTTGGATTATTTATTTATGTTTGTATCAAAATTAAAAACTTTTCACAATCTTAGGCTTGGGAACTTACCGGAAGCGGACGTACGTTTGCTTCGCCAGATATAATCGCCTGTCAGATTGATATGTTCCCAGTCTAGGGCAAACGGGTCTAAATTATACTGACGTAAAACCCATCGTAAGGACTTTCAGCATATAGCTATTATCCCAACCTGCTTTATGTCGCTTGGTTTTAATACTGACTTTAACCGTTTTCTCGTTTTTTAGCAGGTTTAACGCGATTTTATTCATTAAGGCTATATTTTCTGCACCGTAACCACTTCTCAGGCGGTTTTTGTCTTCATGGAAACTCACATCCAACTGCCAGTGTAATTTCGATTCAATGTGCCAATGACTGCGTATTGCATACGCGATAAATTGGGCGGTCTTAGCCTGATGGCTGGTGATGTAGTAACGTCGTTCATACGTCTCCGCTTTCCCTTTGATTTCCCGATGAGATTCAACCACGGCAACTCCGCCCAACGTTTTCCATTGCGGATGCCGTTCTTTCAGCCCGTTAACATCACTGACCAGCCATACTTGCCGCTGTTCTATACGCCCATGATCCCCGTCGACACATCGGTTTCGGTCATGTGCTATCCCGGTAAAGTGAGTGGCCAGATGAGTATCTAAAAACAGCTTGATATCCTCATAAAATTCGCCTTGGTTGCCTTTTAACGCCAAGACATAATCAGCCTGACCTGTCACAATTTGCTCCGCTATCTGAGACTGACAACCCATCGCATCAATCGTGATTGTTGCTTCTTCAATATCCAGTAAGGCCAGCAGTGTGGGGATCGCAGTGATCTCATTGGATTTGTCCGACACTTTCACTTGACCAAAACACAGCTGATTGGCGACGGACCAAGCACTCACTAGATGGATAGCCGGGACACCCCTGGCTTTATCCAGCGTGCCTCGCATCGTTTTACCGTCTACCGCAATAATCTCTTCGGACAGGTTAGCCAGACTTTTCACCCACGCGGTAAAGGCATGGCTAAACTCGTGTGGATTGAGTCGGTTGAGAACATCATTGAAGGTATCATGACTGGGTATTCCGTTCGGTAACGCCAGAAATTGCCTGAACCAGTCTTCTTTGGTCTTGCCATATTCTTCAATATCATTGAAATTTTCATAGCCGCAGATGATGGCACAAATTGAGATAGTGAGAATATCGATAAGCGAGTGACGCTGAGTCCGGTTGACACGCGGATCGCTGAGATGCCCGAAGGCGTGACTGATAGAGGTGGTTTTCATCGTGGGGGTTCAGGGTGATGTGGACGGAAATATAGATGATAAACCACAATGCGTTATTAATGACACATTGAATGGGCAAAAGTATCTTAAAAAATTAATTGGTCAATTTAGACCCGTTTGCCCTGGTCTTTGTATGCCAGTACTCGCTTTCGAAAATCTAAGCTGTAGCCCATCTCATTTTATGCCTTGTCATCTTAGGTTTAGATATTATGTCATATTAGTATGATTTAGCTATAACACCAAATCAGGCGAGCATGTTTCACCTGCCTGCACGTTTTGGATCAAAAAGTTTTTTCAGTTTTAAAATCCTGCAAACCGAATCGCCAGAGCGCGCCAGTACTGGCGGCGTGGGAAAAATCCCGAACTGAAAGACGTGAAAAGATTTTCAGGCAATTCCAGCTTTTGGATCGCAAACGGATCGCGGGGCAAATATCAATATGATGATATTAAAGGAAAAATTCTATTTTACGTGGGATGAATGGATCACAAAATAAAGCCGCATATCATCATAGAAATCAGATGGAATGCGGCCTTGCAAGATATGCGGAACTGAAATTACTTTCTCTCCTTACATCAGGGCAAGGAAGAAAATTAAAGTGCGCTTAATTCACTAATCAGCGCAGGATTACGCTCAAGCATCTTAAGCAGCTTAAGTGATGAACCAGAAGGAATACGGCGGTGTTGCTCCCAACTTTGAATTAGGGAAGCAGAAACGCCAACAGCTTCGGCAAATTCACTTTGTTTTAACCCAAAGGTTTCGCGTAGGTTTTTTACATCAGGCAGACGGTGGCGATGAATATTTTCAACAGGAACGGAAAGCTTTCCTTTTTCAATCGCTACCATCTGATTCATGCTTTCAACCAGATCATCAAAAAGTTTTTTGTCCATAGTTTCTCCGTTGTATGAACATTGCCGCGTATCTACGCGGCGTTGATTATTGCAATTTGTTACTGATGGCTTTAAGTACTTCTTTCTCTTTTGGGGTTAAATCATCTTTTTTATTCTTAGGGTAAATCAAAAGAAGATAAAGCCTTCCTGTTTTCGTGATGGTGTAGTAGATGATTCTTACTCCGCCACTTTTTCCCATTCCTTCTCGCTGCCAGCGAATTTTCTTACATCCTCCAGTAGCGCTAATGGTACTACCTTGTTCATGATTCTTTAGTAAGTGCTCCTGTAGTTTTCTGAATTCATCATCGGTTAATAAATCAGCTCGATCTCTACTAAATACAGGGGTTTCGATAAAAAGTAGGTATTCCTTAAAAACACATCCTTGCCGTTTATGGAAAATAGTTTATTCGTACCTTGTACGAATGCCAATATAAAATCGTACATGGTACGAAAACTAAAAGAGCATGGGAAAATATAGCCCAAAAATCCCTATCGCCACTTTGTCGCCACTGGTTATAAAATGCAAAAAAGCCACTTGCGAAAAGTGGCTTAATACTATGATTTAATTATTAAAATTTGGTGGGTCGTGGGAGGCTCGAACTCCCGACCAATTGATTAAGAGTCAACGGCTCTACCGACTGAGCTAACGACCCAACACGATTAATTATTCTCCAACGTCAACTGGGCGTCAATGGCCTATATCCATTTTTTTACTAATTGAATAAAATACGCACAGAAAACCCTTAACTAATTGGTCGAATTGTAATCACTCTGTTTTTCATGTGAAATCCTTCTGTTAATAGCGCGGTTGTCTATGTCAAAATGTTCTATTAAACACAGCTTGAGGGTATTAAGGCCATGCTGTGAGAATAAATTGGATACAACTATGGAAGAAAAAATACAACCCACTCACACTACTGAAACTGGAAGCTCGCACTTGCAGCGAAGTCTCACCAACCGACATATACAGCTAATCGCAATTGGTGGTGCCATCGGTACTGGCCTGTTTATGGGATCAGGCAAAACCATCTCTCTTGCGGGGCCATCGATCATTTTTGTTTATATGATCATAGGCTTTATGCTGTTTTTTGTTATGCGGGCAATGGGAGAGTTATTGCTTTCTAATTTGCACTATAAGTCGTTTAGCGATTTCTCCGCGGATTTACTAGGGTCATGGGCCGGTTTTTTTGTAGGCTGGACTTATTGGTTCTGCTGGGTAATTACTGGTATAGCAGATATTGTTGCCATCACTGCTTATGTTGGGTATTGGGTATCCGGCTTTCCAGAATGGGGAACTTCGCTTTTGTGTGTTCTGATATTGTTAACTCTGAATCTCGCGACAGTTAAGCTGTTTGGTGAACTGGAGTTTTGGTTTGCCATGATCAAAATTATTGCCATTATTGCCTTGATTGTGACAGGAGGCATTTTGATTGGCATCAACTTTAAATCACCAGCAGGACATGTTGCAGCACTTTCTAATGTCTGGAATGATGGTGGTATGTTCCCCATGGGGTTAAGTGGTTTTTTTGCCGGGTTCCAGATCGCGATATTTGCTTTTGTTGGTATTGAGTTGGTGGGAACTGCCGCAGCGGAAACTAAAAATCCGATGAAATCTTTACCAAAAGCGATTAATGCTATTCCAATCCGCATTATCACGTTTTATGTGTTAGCTCTGATTGTCATTATGTCAGTCACACCGTGGCGAGCCGTCAGTGCGGATAAAAGTCCTTTCGTGGAATTGTTTATCTTGATCGGATTGCCAGCCGCCGCCAGCGTTGTTAACTTTGTGGTTTTGACTTCTGCGGCATCTTCGGCAAATAGTGGGGTTTTCTCTACTAGCAGGATGTTATTCGGGCTGGCGAAAGAAGGAGATGCACCAAAGCAGTTTAGCCTTCTTTCCCGTCGTTCGGTTCCTGCATCAGGGTTGATTTTTACTTGTCTGTGCCTCTCTTTGGGGGTCATTTTGATCTATTTTATCCCCGATGTGATGAGAGTTTTTACTCTAGTGACAACCGTTTCTGCGATCCTGTTTATGTTTATTTGGAGCATGATCTTATGTTCCTACCTGGTTTATAGAAAGCGTCGCCCAGAACTACACCAGGCTTCGGTGTATAAAATGCCATTTGGTATTGTAATGTCTTGGGTATGCTTGGTTTTCTTTGCTTTTGTTTTGGTATTGCTTTCCTTGCAGCCAGATACTCGCCAAGCGTTAGTGGCCACACCAATTTGGTTTATTATTCTAATGATCGGGTTTCAGATTGTGAAAAAGCGTAAAACCCGCCTTACTCATTAAGTAAAAGGATCCTGCTGATTAATTCTGATGGCCCAAATATTGGGCCATTTTTTATCTTAAACAGGTATGATCGTACCTTGATGAAATCTAAGCTGCCATTTACCGGTTGAAGATAATTGCCAAATTGATGAACGAAATGCTTGATTGAATAGGGTGCCAGTTCGATCCAATTCGTAAGACTGATAAGTTAATAATATAATATTTTCATCAAGACAACTCATAGAAAAATCTTTTGAGAAAAGTTGAAAAGTAGTTTTTATTTCCGTAGTTAATGCATCGAGCACCTCTTTTTTAGTATAAACATAACCTGATTTACTAATTTCTAGAAAGTCATCGTGTAATATCATATTCAGCCAATCGGCATTATTTCTTTTTTTACCGTGAAGACTCACTTCAAGGCTTTTGAGTAATTCAAAAATAGCTACATTTTCCTGAACCATATGAACTCCAAAAAAATAAATGGGTATGAAATAATTTCAGTGGAAAGCTGAATTATTACTTTAAATAGATATTTAACACACTATTTACATTTGTTTCTTTATCAGGTAATTATAAAGAGGGCAAGTTAAAAAGAGGTGTGTATGGAAATTATAATAAGGGCAACTGAGCCAGAGGATGCTGAGCATTATCAACGAATTTTTAGCCACCCTGATGTTTACTTCAATACGTTACAACGACCATGTCCTTCGCATGAAATGTGGCGTGAACGTTTAAAATTAAAGAAAACACAAGGGCATATTGATTTTGTGGCCGAAGTAAATGGCAAGGTCGTGGGTACAATAGCATTATTTACCTATGCTAATCCGAGACTTAGACATGTCGTGGGGCTTGGTATCGGTGTTGATGCGGCTTATTTTGGTAAGGGTGTTGGTTCAAAGTTGATGGCTTTTACCATTGACTATGCATTCAATTGGTTAGGCTGCATCAGAATTGAACTGGAAGTTTTTACTGATAATGAAAAAGCGATTGCCTTGTATAAAAAATTTGGTTTTGAAGCTGAAGGCATACGGCGTATGCAGTCGTTTAGAAATGGTCAATATTGTGATGTGATGGGGATGGCATTAATTAATAGTCGATTTGTATGATGCTTTTAGAGGTTATAGTAGTAAATAATAAACTGGCTCTTGGCAAAAGGAATTTTGCAGAAAACTTGAAATATGAAGACGGAGAAGAATTTCTCCGTCTTATATAATCATTAATATACTAATGTGAAGAATATATATTCTTTTAAATAGGCCACATGGCTGTTCCAACGGGAACAACGGCTTTTTCTTGCATAATTTCAACAGCCTCTTCAAAAGTTTCTTCTTCAAACCATTCGCTTAATTCGATAGTGATATCTTCCATATTAACCTCAACTTTAATAAGTTTATGATGATTAGACTATATGACGAATAATTTATCTATGATATGTTGCAGGTAACAATGCTATATGATAATGAAGAAAAATGGATTGTAAATAAATATGTTGTGCAAAAAATAAAAAATGCTTTTATCTGGTGTAATGGTACGATTCTATTAATTATGTATAAATATTTTACTGTTTAGTTGGTTTTTTAGACTTTGAAGTAATTATAATATTGTTTTTATTGGTTGCCATATATGAAATTGAATTTTATGAAGTTATTTTTAATCTAAATATTAAATAATTTTTTATGAAAAAATTTCTTCTTATCAAAGAATAGGTTTCCTCCTTGAAAAATAAGATCTAAATGGTGGCTACCCATTGCACCGCCACCTAATCCAAGATGCAGGCCAGGATGTCGTTCTTCAAAACCAGCGTTTAAACCGTACAGCCTTTTAACACCATAATTTGTCCCAATACCAAATTCTTCAATCACACTATTGCTTGGATTTGCGGATAAATATTTGTCAAAATCTTGGGAGAAAATAGGATCACGGCATGTAAAGTCAATGATTTGGCTATTTTTTACTTTTATTCTGAAAAAATCTTTTACGACACCATATTTAATAGCAAAAGGGATAGTGCTGAGAAAAGTACCACTAAAAGTGATACATCCTTCTAGATTGTGCAGTTTTGTTGCTATTTCACCAGGAGTGATATCATAACTATCTTTACCATCAATTGATGTCCATGATTGGTTTCTATTACTTATTATTTCTATTTGCTCAGAGAAAGCTTCATAAAAATGTTCACCATAATCCTTAAAGATAATTGATTTTCGCCAATTTTCTTGCATGACTTGCCTTATGGGAGATAAAAACTGAGGCCCAGATGATGTAAAAGGTTTTAATGTTGATGAAAGATAAAAAAACATGAAAACATCACATTTTTCAATTTGTTCAATTAAAATTGATGAAGGAGTAGAATCGAGAGGCAGTAAATAAATTTTCAGCAAAGGGAATTCTGTCGTGGCACTTGAAATATTTTCAATAATATTCTTATGTCGCTCATCCCATCCAATTAATAAGTTAATGATCTCTCCATTTTCTTTCTTTTTATTGACTGAAGGATGATGAAACAAGTTAGAAAACATGTTTCTTATGCTTTTGTTTTTTTCATCAATGATTAACATAATAACCTCATGATTAAAAATGAGTAAGCATTTTCCCGTTTTTTCTATATATGAATATAGCGGCATATTAATGATAATTAAGAACATATACCAATTTTAGAGAAATTACTTGGCTGCCCCGATAGTAGAAGTAGCAGTCTTACTGCATTATGTTTCAATAGATTGTTAAAAAATTTCTTTTTTAAGAAATTGCTTTAATGAGACAATAATACCTCTCATATTAATATCGAATTTACCTAATGCTATGACTATTAGGTTATGTTATAAGTCACAATATCACAACTAGATCATAACGTGAACAAATATATTGTAAATAATATGTATGTGAAATCGGATAGGAAATTATTTTTATCCGATTTTATCTGTGTTTTCAATTTATTAAAGATATTAAATTGTTTGGTTTATTTTTAGAGTTTTTTATTTGGGTGTTTTTACTTCTATTTCAATTAATTAATTTATTATCAGGATATTTGTTAACTTGTTTTAACAGGTAATCTCATAGAGACGGATATAATCGGATGGAAAATATTTATTCATCTTTAACATCTTAATCTAAGCTTAAACGGGAGCCTGGCCGATAGCAATTGATTAGGCAGGAGTCCGGATTGAAATTAGTATATCCAGCATGGCTAGCTGCTTGTTGAGCGATTTGTTGAAAAAAAATTTTTTGGCTAGGCCAGACCTGGAAGCGGATCAACCATTGTATAACGATACTCTTATTTATTGCTTATCCAACCAAGCGTGCCACAGTTGGTCATGCTGAATGATTATAGTATGCCCGTTTGGTGTGACCGTCCTGACAGTTTATCCTGATTTTGAAAAACCACATCTGCTAAAAAATCTGCTACTTTCCGTATCCTGGGGGAATGGGCTAAATCAGATTGAATAACAAGCCAGATGGGTTTATCTATGCCTAACTCAGGCGAAATACAAGTAAGCCCTGCGTTATTGGCTGCAATATGAGGTAGCACGGCTAATCCCAGATTCGCAGTTGCTGCTGCAATTTGAGAACAAATCGAAGTTGTTGCGACTGAAAGAGAGCGCCCTTGTAAGACTTGTTTAAGCCAGTTAACGGAAGGAAATTGCGAGTATTCACTTGTCCAGCCAATAAAATGGGCGTCGTTGTATTCACCTCTAAATATACCGGAAGTGCAGGTGGCTAAATAGGCTTCGCTTCCATAAAGGCCAAACCCCAGCGTTCCTAGTTGTCGGACATTAACATGGCCTTGCTCCGGTCTGATGATACGAAGTGCTAAATCAGCATCGCGGCGGTGAAGGTTTACCGGGTAGTTATCCGTTGTGATTTCTAATGTCAGGTTTGGGTGATTTTTTTGTAAGGTCAGCAAGTTTGGCATAATTAAATAATTGGATAATGTTTCGAGTGTTGCAAGGCGTACACTGCCTGCAATCGTTGCCCGTAGATCGGCTTCAAACAGAAATGAACTTGCTGCCATCTCCATGGTTTTGGCTTTTTCCAATAGTTCTGCGCCATCCTCTGTTAGTTGATAACCTGTTTGATGCCGCAAAAATAATGGCATTCCGAAGGTATTTTCCAGACGTTCAATTTTTCTCGATACCGTTGCCACACCAATACCAAGAAGCTCAGCTGCTTTACTGATAGTACCTGCTCGTTCGATTGCCAGGAATATTCGGATATCATCCCAAATAAGTGATTGCATGATTTGTTTTCCATTTCTGAAAATTTGATTACCAATTTTGCCTAAATATTTCAATTTTAAAAGATGCCACAATGATTTTGCCAAGGATCACTTTGTTTAAGATAAATTAAGATAGGGTAATGAATATGAAAACAACTCCACAGTTAGCGATTGTACTGACGTTAATTGCAACATTCTTTTGGGGATCAAATTTTCAGGTAACAAAATTTGCACTTACGAGTTTGCCTCCGTGGACAGCTTCTGTTGAGCGTTTTTTTTATGCAGTTATCTGTATTTTTATTTTTTTTGTATGGAAAGAGGGGATTCACAGTAATGTTTTGAAACAAAATTGGTTGGCTTTTATTGTTCTTGGAGCAATTGGTGTGGCGGGATTTAATGGGGCATTTTTTGTTGGTCTTCAAAGTTCCAACCCCGTTACGGCTGCTCTGATTGTGGCAACGACGCCTATCTCTGCCAATATTCTGGAAGCTATTATAAATCGTAGGTTACCTGGATTGATGCGAGTTATTGGTATGGCGATCAGTTTGTTGAGGGTTGCTTTGGTTATTACCAACGGTAAATTGATTTTGGGCGATGTAGTAATCGGAGATATAATCATTTTTATGGGAAGTCTTGGTTGGTCAATTTACACAGTGGGAACACGGGTATTTGTCAAAGATGCGACGCCATTGGCGACTACGAGCTGGACGATGCTTTTTGGTGCGATCATATTAGTGTTTATTGCGATTTTTGTGGAATCGCCAATAACTGCATTATCTTCCGGAACATTTGAAAGCCATTTGGCCTGTCTCTATATAGGTATTGGTGGTTCTACTGTTGCCTATCTTTTTTGGAATATGGGGGTTGCTATTCGTGGAGCAGGAAAAACGGCGGTATTTTTTAACTTTGTTCCCATGTTTTCACTCATTATACAGCTAATGATGGGAAATATACCCAGCTTGCCACAAATGATTGGTGTTGTTATCACTATTGTGGGTGTGCTCTTGGGGCAGGGAATATTGAGTGATGTCCGGTTCATGAACATTGATAAAAATAAAAACTAACATACAATCACCATGGTAACTAATTTATTAGTGGAGATCTGGTATGGAAAAATTTACTGATAAATTAATTAGCTTTGACCGATTTCTTTTACGGATACTGCGCTTTATTTTGCATGCATTCATTATCTTTCTGATCGGTATTATTCCTGGTGTACTGGGTTTTTTCTTGATCGAAAGCCATGCTATTCCTGATGCAATACTAAATTCAGTTTCAATGATTGGGACACAAAACTTGCATATTGAACCAGTCAGTACTCTGGGAAAATATTTTGCTGCCGTTTATGGACTATTCCTTCAGGCTATCTTTTTTATCGCAGTAGGTATGGTGGTGACGCCTTTTGTCCACCGAATATTGCATAGCTGGCACATAGATGATGATGAAGAGGAGGAGGATAACGAAGACGTGGAAAAATAAATAACTTATTTTCCTGTTATCAAGCCATAACTTGAAGTTTCTAGAACGTATTTGTATGGCTAAAAATTAGAGGGGCATTGTAGTGAATATGGTATTTTGATGAAATATAGTGGTAGATTTATTCAATCTCAGATATAAAATTTTTCCCTTTAAATTTATTATAGATAGAGAGTTAAATGATGAATAAAGGTCATTGTTTATGTGGTGTGGTGAGTGTGAAAACCAATCAACGCATTGAAGATATTCACGTATGCCATTGTGAAACGTGTCAAAAATGGAATGGGGGGCCATTTTTATCTGTAGACTGTAAGGATGATCTAAAAATAGAGGGAGCTGAAAATATTTCAACATATCCGTCATCCGAATGGGCAGAGCGCGCTTTCTGTAACAGATGCGGCACACATCTTTTTTACCACCTGCATCAACCAAGCGCTTATTATGTCCCAGTTGCTTTGTTTGAGAATAGTAATTCAGGTAAATTATCTCGCCAAATTTATGTGGACAGTAAGCCAGCGTATTATAACTTTGTTGAAAAAACCCCTATGCTGACTAAAGCAGATCTCCTTAATTTATTTAAATAATCGCTGCAATATGGGGGAAGTAACACCCTCATATTGTTCTGGGTTAAAATGGATTGCTATAAATAATATAGAGATATGTTATTAACAAAATATTAAATGAAATTAATTGGCTATATGTTTATTTCATTTCATTGATATGTAACAATTTTCTTTCTGTTTTGCACTAATGTTAGTATAATCTGTTATCTCATCCAAAAGGTTTTGATCTCATTCGAGAGAGAATGTTATCTTTTGTCAATTTATCTTATGCAAATCATAAAGATAAACTCAGCGTGTCCGTTTTGTTTTGGAGTTTATTAATTTTATCATTATTGTGGATATTACGTTAGTGGAGATGTTGTTTGATTAATGTTTTATTAGTTGATGACCATGAACTGGTGCGCATTGGTGTGAAAGGCGTCCTTGATGATATAAAAGGGATAAAAGTCGTAGGAGAAGCCAGTAGTGGCGAAGATGCGGTCAGATGGTGTAGATCAAACAGCACGGATATTGTCATGATGGATATGGGAATGCCCGGTATAGGAGGGTTGGAGGCGGCTAAAAAAATCATCCGTTATTCACCTGATACACGAGTGATTATGCTAACTATCCATACTGAAAGTTCTTTGCCCACAAAAGTAATGCAAGCAGGGATTAGGGGATATTTGAGCAAGGCTGCAGCGCCTCAGGATATGATCAATGCAATTCGGGCTGTTTATGCAGGCCAGCGTTACATTTCACCGGACATAGCCCAGCAGATGGCACTCAACCAGTTATCACCCCCAAAAGAAAACCCGTTGGATGAACTTTCGGAGCGGGAATTGCAGATCATGACAATGATAACTCAGGGGCGTAAAGTTAATGAGATTTCTGAGTTGCTTAATCTGAGTCCAAAAACAGTGAATAGTTACCGCTATAGGATGTTCAGTAAACTAAATATCAAAGGTGATGTAGAATTGACCCATATGGCAATACGCTGTGGATTGCTTGATGCGCAGAATATGGTAACTCACGGTGGGTAATAAGATTTGATGGGTGATCAGTCATGACGGAACTATTTAATTCAAATGCATTTTTAAAAACAGTTACCAGTCAGCCGGGCGTCTACCGCATGTATGATATCACTGGCACAGTGATCTATGTTGGTAAAGCTAAGGATCTAAAAAAACGGTTATCTAGCTATTTTAGGGCACAAGTTAGTAGTCGCAAAACAGAATCATTAGTGAAAAATATCGTCCAGATAGACGTCACCGTTACCCATACAGAGACAGAGGCGCTCCTGCTCGAACATAACTACATCAAGCTGTATCAGCCTCGCTACAATGTATTACTGAGAGATGATAAATCTTATCCTTATATTTTCTTGAGTAGTAATATCCATCCCCGTTTATCCTTATATCGTGGAGCCAGGCATGCGAAAGGAGAATACTTCGGCCCATTCCCCAATTCTCATGCAATACGTGACACTTTGGCTTTATTGCAGAAACTATTTCCTATTCGCCAATGTGAAGACAATGTGTATCGCAATCGTTCAAGACCTTGTTTGCAATATCAGATTGGGCGTTGCCTGGCCCCTTGTGTTAAGGGGTTTGTAACAGATGAAGAATATCAGCAGCAAGTTGAATACGTCCGCTTGTTTTTGGCGGGGAAAGATCAGCAAGTATTGGATGAGCTGGTTGCAAAAATGGAAAAAGCGAGTCAACAGCTTAAATTTGAAGAGGCTGCCCGTTATCGCGATCAGATCCAAGCAGTACGGCAAGTTACGGAACGACAATTTGTTTCCGGAGAAGGTGATGATCTTGATGTTATTAGCGTCGCTTTTGAGGCGGGAATGGCTTGTGTGCATGTCTTATTTATCCGTCAGGGCAAGATATTGGGCAGCCGAAGTTATTATCCTAAAATTCCGGCTGATACGAAATTAGATGAAGTAGTGCAAACTTTCCTTGGTCAATTCTATCTCCAAGGAAGTCAAAACAGGACGTTGCCAACAGAAATTTTATTGGATTTTGCATTACCTGAAAAAGAACTATTGGAAAAATCACTTGCTGAAATATCGGGCAGAAAAATTTATATCCAGGCACGGCCAAGAGGCGACAGAGCGCGTTACTTAAAATTAGCACGTACTAATGCCGCTACAGCTTTGATTACCAAACTTTCCCAACAATCGACAATTCATCAGCGATTAGAATCACTGACCACATTTGTCGGCCTTGAAAAAATCCAACGTATGGAATGTTTCGACATCAGTCACACGATGGGAGAACAAACTGTTGCATCATGTGTTGTTTTTGATGCTAATGGCCCGGTTCGTGCAGAATACCGACGCTATAATATTACAGGTATCACTCCAGGAGATGATTATGCTGCGATGAATCAAGTCTTGCGTCGTCGATATAGCAAAGCTATCGATCAGACAAAAATCCCGGACATTATTTTTATTGACGGTGGAAAAGGGCAGCTTGCACGTGCGATTGAAGTTTTCGATTCTTTGGAGGTTGAATGGAATAAAAAGTATCCTAAGCTGATTGGCGTTGCGAAAGGTAGTGATCGTAAGGTTGGGTTAGAAACTCTATTTTTTGAAGCGGAAGGAGAAGGGACGGCACTTCCTCCTGATTCACCTGCGTTACACGTTATTCAACATATTCGTGATGAATCTCACAACCATGCCATTACAGGGCATCGTCAACGTCGGGAAAAAGTGAAAAAGACCAGTACATTGGAATCAATTGATGGTATTGGGCCAAAACGTAGACAAATGTTACTTAAATATATGGGTGGATTACAACCTTTACGCAACGCAAGTGTAGAAGAGATCGCAAAAGTGCCTTCTATCTCTTATGCATTGGCAGAAAAAATCTATAATGCGTTGAAACACTAGAAGTATTGATGCACCATACTGATAAACTTAACTTGGGCAGATAGTTACTAAGCATTATGCAATTAAATATTCCAACATGGCTTACCCTATTTCGTATTGCCTTAATTCCATTCTTTGTTTTGGCATTTTACTTGCCATTTCAATGGGCACCGATGTTATGTGCCATTATCTTTATTATTGCTGCTGCAACAGATTGGTTTGATGGTTTTCTTGCCCGTTTGTGGAAACAGACGACGCGTTTTGGCGCATTTCTTGATCCGGTGGCGGATAAAGTTATGGTGGCTACTGCGCTGGTACTGATTGCAGAACATTACCATACGTGGTGGATCACTCTGCCTGCTGCGACGATGATTGCTCGTGAGATCATCATATCTTCTCTGCGTGAGTGGATGGCGGAATTGGGAAAACGCAGTAGTGTCGCTGTTTCTTGGATGGGAAAAATAAAAACTACAGCACAAATGGCGGCATTGGTTGCCTTATTATGGCGTCCTTGCATTGAACTTGAAGTGGGAGGATTCATCCTATTATACGCTGCTGCGGTCTTGACATTCTGGTCAATGTTTCAATATTTGAGCGCTGCATGGGATGATTTGCGTGAAAGTTGATCCGAGTGACGCAAAAATCATCGAACGAACGAGTTTTATAAATAATTGTATTGACTCATTTCGTGAAGTAAGTAGAATGCAACGCATCGAACGGCACATGAGGTTTACGAAACAAGTTAAGTAAATCAAGAGGTTCGAAGAAAGGCGGGAATAGCTCAGTTGGTAGAGCACGACCTTGCCAAGGTCGGGGTCGCGAGTTCGAGTCTCGTTTCCCGCTCCAAAAGGCGCGTTGGCAGAGTGGCCATGCAGCGGATTGCAAATCCGTCCACCTCGGTTCGACTCCGGGACGCGCCTCCAAATTCAGCCCAGGTGGTGAAATCGGTAGACACAAGGGATTTAAAATCCCTCGGCTGTAAGGCTGTGCGGGTTCAAGTCCCGCCCTGGGCACCATATAAAAACTTGCTGTTAAACAGTGAGTTAGGGTAAAAAAAGAGCCACCTTTGGGTGGCTTTTTTTATGACTCAAATCACGTTTCACTATTTGTTCACTATATTCTTTCACTATATTTTTTGACCATCCGTTTACTTTTTTTGTCCCCCAACGACCGGAACAACATTCACTTTTCTATCATATCTTGCCGTTTGAGTAATGTTTTTATGTCCAGTGATTTTTTGTTTTTCGGCCAGTGTACCCTCTAGATCTGAAATCCCTTTTGCTTTCAGATCATGAAATGTGAAGTTAAAGTCCAGCTCTGGAAATTTTTCAATAGCGGCGGCTCTGGCTTTTTTCCAGCGGCTGTTAAACCCATCACGGGTGTACTTAGACCCTTTGCGCTGGTGGAGCACATAAATACTGCTAACACCATTATCTAACGGTAACGCTTTACTCATTGCAATTACATTATCTAGCCGTTCTGTCCAGGCTTTGATTTGGGCAACGCCCGTTTTTCCCTGCTTAATGAAAATACCATCTTCCCGCACCTGCGCATAGGTCAATGCCAGAACGTCAGCCTGTCGGGCACAACACAGATAGGCTAGCTCCATTGCAACCTGAACTACTGGTGGGGCAACGGAGTAGATAGCATTGTATTCATCATCGGTGATATACCGATCCCTAGGAATTTCCTTGAATTGGCGAACACCTTTACACGGGTTACTACGTACAATTCCCCTTTCATACCCCCAGCCATATACACGAGACAAGAAATTTTTCTCGCGATTAGGCTGTGTCTTGGCTTTTAATCCGCGTTTATCCATGTACTTTCGAATATGCTCCGGTTTGATATTGTCCGGTAACATATTCCCAAATACAGGTAACAGCTTACCTGCATATTTTCGGTAATCTTTTTTGGTTTCGGTAGCCAGTGCGGAAAAATCAGGGGAAAGAAAAAACGCTTTAACCAAACCGTTTAGTGTCTCGTCATTTTTCTGATTGGCGATTAATTTTTCGTATGCAACCCAAACCTCGGCCTGAGTCGCTGAGAATTCACACAAACGGACTGTCCGGTTATCATAGGTCTGAAACTCATACGCTGATCTCCCCCGTCGAACGCGCGGAGGCATCCAGTTATCCGCGGGATTTTTGCGTTTTCTGCCCATTAGTCTAACGCTCCAAAATTGGGTTCTTGAGGAGCAGGAGCATAGTTTCTAACACGCTGGGACAGAGGGTTGTTAAAATGTTCCCACGTGGTTCTAGGTCGCCCGTCTCGTCGAACAATAAAAAATATGCCTGCGTTTTTCAGCACTGCGCATTGCTTTGACGGAATTTGGTAACCCGTCAGTTCGGCGATATCAGAATCGCTAATGATGCCGATTTTTACATCCATATTGACCTCGATTATCTATTAACCGTTCGTATTGAACGTCACAGTTACATAAACGGTGTTGCAGAAAATTTACCTCTTCTTCATTGCCTCTAATAAAATGTCTTGTACTTCGCGTTTTGAGTTTCGCCGTTCCATCACCATCTCATCCATCGTACGGGCTGCGATAATATGGTGAACAAACACAGGGCGGTTGTGTCCGGCTTGTATCTGTCGGGTAGGGCCGATGCGTTCAATGATTTGCTGGTACTGTTCCAGATCCCACCAGTGAGAGAAAAACACCAGGATATTTCCGCCGTCTTGCAGGTTTAACCCGTGCCCGGCGCTGGCGGGGTGGGCGAACATGACGGGGATCTTTCCGTTGTTCCAGTCGCGCAGTGTCTGCGGATCTGAATCAAGATGCGTCCCTTTCGGGAATGCTTTCTGTAAACGTTCTAAATCGTGTTTCCAGTGGTAGGCAACGAGCACCGGCATTCCAGCGGATTCATAGATGATGCTATCTAATGCCTGTAGTTTGGCGTCGTGCAGTTCCTGCCAACCGCCATTCTCGTCGGTATAGATAGCACCGCTGGCGATTTGCAGGCATTTAACGGTTTTGGCCGCAGCGTTCAGTGCCTCAACCCCAGTGCTACCTAATTCCATGAACATTTCTTTTTCCATCGCGCGGTATTGCTGGCGAACCTTGGACGGCAAATCGACACTGATCACGTTGTGGATAGGCTCCTGAATATCAAACCAGTCCGCCGCGTTTAGCGCGATGGTCACGTCATTCAACGCGGTTTGCATCTGCTCTTGGGCAAATGGCCACGGCTCCAGTTTCACCCATTGTTGCCCAGGGAAACGAATACTATTGAACCAGCGCGAGGTGAACGCACTGTACGTCCGGCCTAGTCGTTCGCCCTGATCGATAAACCACGCCTGCCCCCATAAATCGACCAGACCATTTGGGGAGGGTGTGCCTGTGAGATTGACCCAGCGTCTGACATGTTTATGTGCAACCTTTGCCAGTGCAGCGGCTCGCTTTCCCCCTTTACGTAGCCGGAACGATTTTAGCCGTGTACTCTCATCGGCAATGACGGTAGCGAACGGCCATTTATCACCTAATGTTTCCACCAGCCAGACGAGATTGTCATAGTTAGTGGTGAATACACTGGCATTGGTATTTTTGAGCGCGTCCATGCGCTCTTTTGCACTGCCTACAACGGGTTGAACTTCGATATTGTGGAAATGGTTCCATTTGTCCGCCTCGTCCGGCCATGTGGAGCGGGCTACACGTAACGGCGCCAATACTAATGTTGGTTGGGTTTCCATACCTGCCATGTAGAGATCTTCCATTGCAGTTAATGTTGCTACCGTTTTGCCCATACCCATTCCCGCCCACACGTTGCAGCGGGGTATATCCAGTTCGTGATTAATAATGAGGTTTTGGTAGGGTCGGGGTGTGAATTGTTTCATAGAGTACCTTTTAAACCCCGCGTTACAGCGGGGTGCTATGGGTTAAAATAATTCACTGATATCTACGCCGTGTACTTCAAGCCACGCTTGCCGTGGGTATATAACTTCGTGGCAATTTTGGTAAATGTTGTAGGCCATTGGGTAACCATCGGTGACGGGGTCATAAATATTATTTTCGTCCAGCCAAGCATTTAATACTTTCCACCCGTACATTATCCCCGTTGCGCGCCATACTGCTTGTTGAGACGCCCATTCTTTACTCGCACCGAAACGTGCGGCCATTTCTTCACGTTCCCGTATCGCTCTGTTTGCGACACGTTGGTATGCCGAATTACGTTGAAGAGCGGTTGCTTCTCTTTTTCGGCTGATTTGGGCTTTTGTACGAACAGCTTCATCACGTTCTGCGGTCACGGTTTCTACCGTGTGGTTTAGTTTAAGAATTTCCCCTGCTTGTAACTGCGCCAGTTCACGAAGGAAATGAGGATCTTTCACCAGTTCAGCGATTGATGATTGAGGCTGTATTTGGTATTTACCGGTTTGACGAATAGCCGGTAACACTTCTTCACATACCCAATCTTGAAAACGTTCAGCCGAAAGCAATTTGCTACGTAGTATGAGGCGGTATAAATCAGGTTCAGTTAAAAGGATAATTCCTTTTGGTTTGAAGCCTAAATTCAATTCTAGCGTCTGGCTAGAATTAAGTTTAATCAAAGACTTACAATTATCTTGTAAAGCTTCATGTGGGTTTTTATATCCAAGAACCTTAGCTACCTCTACCGCGAAAAAAACAGGTTTGTCTTTGTACAACAATCCTTGCAACTCAATACCTAACTCTTCGTTAGAGAAATTCATCAAAGTATTTTTAGCCATTGTTTTATTCTCAATGTTTGGTTAATGATGCCGGTTTAGCAATGAGTGATTTAAATCCATCAATAATAAAATCATCGATAAAATCATGTAGCCATGAATAATCACCGTCTTTCTCACTTGCGTTGTTATATTTGTAAAAACGCCACAAAGAGAGATGTTTGTCAGGTGCGCTAAGTTTCAGAAGCGGGCCTTCTAAAAGCGGTTTCTCAATCCGATAGATAAGTATTGTTTCAATCAAGTCCGCGGATAATTCCACCCCGCAGTTTTCGTATATAAATACGAAATTTCCATTATCATGTAGACCGAAACGTTTGTGGCATGAATTTAAATAACTTGTAGCAACGATGGTTCTTTGGGTTTTCACTATGTACTCAGCAAACTCCAGTATTTCTGTTTCAGTTAGTGGAGCGTTACTCATCATTTTTTCTTCGTTCAGAATGAAAGCGGGACAGTCGCTTTTAATTTCTTTTAGAAATTTAATACCTTCTTTTATTGTAACGTTTTGCATGTTTATACCTTTAGTTAGTGGTTTCTAAGTTTGATGCTTCTTGTGCTGCTTGCTGGGCGAATTCGATAAGCTCAAATGCAAGCGGTGATCCTGATTCAATAGTGCTCAGTAGTTGAGCGGTATCCAGAATGTTTCCAATAATTGAAAGCAAATCGGCGTGGTTTAGTTGCGAAACTTTTATAGCCATTGTCGGTATCCCTAAAATAATGAACCACGGTGGTTCATTTACAGTTAAGTAAACCACCGTGGTTCATTGATGTCAAGTCCACTGTGAGGCATAATTAAAAGTCCACAAAAGTCCACTAAGTAAACAAGAGGCCAAGAGGCCAAGAGGCCAAGCATGAGTAGAGAAGACGCACAAATGAAAATCCGCCTGCCTGCGGAACTTAAAGAACAATTAGAAAAAGCAGCAGCGGAAAATAAACGCTCAATGAATGCAGAAGTTTTGCAGCGTTTGTCTGAGAGTTTTGAAAAAACCAAATGGGTAACTATGTCATCAGGGCGAGGATATATTACCCCTGATTCTGTTTGCATCGACCCAAAATTTGTTGATCAAATGGATGACGTTGTAAAAACTTTGAGAATATTAGCTGATAAAAATAGTAAAAAGTAATTACTACTTTTTCAACCGTAATAGTATTTCAGCATTTATTGACCTCATATTTTCTTCTGCTGATTTCTTTAATTCCTCTGCTAATTCGCGAGGAATTCTAAGTTTAAATTGTAAGTGTTCTTTCGATTTATTCATAATATCCCCTCCAAATTTTTACTATCCAAAACCACTACCTCTTGCCCTAATGCCCTGAGCCGTTCGTGTTCCCGTAACTGGTCAGGGCGGGGCTTTTCGTCAGGGGCTTTGCACTCGACAAAAACGACCCGCCCGCTCGGTAATATACATATACGGTCAGGTACACCACGGCGGCCAGGGGAAACGAATTTATAGGCAATGCCCCCTGCTTTTTTTACCTCATTAACTAGATGTCGTTCTATTACGTTTTCTCGTATTTTCATTTAATTTATCCCTGTGATACTGTTTTAAACAAAATTCAGAACGAATTTCTGACCATTCGATATTTAACGCATTACGCGAATGGCGAGAGGCTTTATTCCACTCTTTTGACGCCCGTAAATAATCGCCCTCGCGTTCAATTTGTGCAGCCTCGCGTGCAGTCCGAAAATATAACGGGCTGTCTCTATATTTAAATGACATAGGAGAATTCTCAGTGACAGGTACAATGCCCACTAAATGCAATTGTAAGTGGTGATGGATCATCAGGATGAGCAATTAAGTCCGTGTGGTATATCTTTTTACAGTAAATAACAGAGTAACCGTCCTCTTTTATTAGAAATAATTTTCCAGTGACTGAACGACTATTAAATGAATACCCATTGCGCGTAGTCGTAATAACGAAGCAACATTTTTGACCAACAGCGACGGGTCTTGACTCGCCGTAGTAACCATTACACTCTTTACAACGTTCCATAATTTAATCCTTACGATATCTGTATGCTTCAAAGCCGCCAGCGCTCAGAGGTAAATCCAGTGCCCAGTCAGGATTTGTAGATAATAATGAACTTAGATGTTCAGGTGAGTAATCTGATGTATCAGGGGATTCACTGATGATTTCGTCATGTACGGTCAGCACGATGTCATAGCCCGCGGACTCTATGCGTGGCATATTGCCGGATAATATGTCACGGGCTGCTGCCTGAGTGACATTTTCCACTAGTTTCCCGCCGTAGGTTTTGAGCCGTTGCCATTTGCGGCTGTACGGGTTAGTACCCATGTAACTGATCTGCCCGTCGTCGAGACGGGGGGAGGGGTAACACACTGCACGACCTGATGGCAGAACAACACGGAGCCATGCGCCATCACGGCGAACTCGCAATTTACGACAGGGGATAGTGATGTTAGGTGAACTGATTGCCCGTTTTACGGCCTCTTCCAACTCATACCAGAACGGTACGGTAGCAATGTGGGCATTACGCCACATGCGTTTGAGTGAATCGCAGGTGATAAAAACTCTTTCTCTCAGGCCGTAGGTTTGATTCTGTTCGACTGACTTTTTATACCAACTCATCGCATCCCGCTGAACTTTTACCGGGATATTCGGCAGTGCGGCAGTGGCTAACTCTTCTAGGTCAAGGGCATAGGTCAGGGCAAAAGTAACAAAAGCGGCGACCCCGCCACCGTAACCGCAGTTATGGACTATCAAATGTCCTGAATTAGTCTTGATCGTGAATCTGTTTCGAGGTCCCGCATGTACAATGTCGTACACGTTGCTCCAATTCATCGATTCTTTTTTGTAATTCAGCAATTTTTCGTCTGTTTCGGTTATTATCTGCCTTTGTAACAAAGCGGATGTTACCGGGTTCATAACCTTTGTTGTTATCGATGCGATCCATTTCCAAACTGGGGTTACCAAATCCATCGAGAGTTTTAACATGCCTAAGGAAGCTACGTTTATCTTGTTGCCACTCGGCGCATACATGTATCCCTCTTCCCCCGTAGTTTCTGTACAGTCGGTTGTTAGCATTGTGGCAACGGGATACGGCTGCTGATAATCGATTGAGTAATCGTGTTCTAATCTCGTCGTCACCCAAGGCATCGGCATAACAATAGTATTTCTTACGATACGCTTGAGTTTTCTTTTTAGCGCATTGATTACATCTGGTACTTTTTCCCCTAATAAGATTGTGTAAGAGTACGGTGTACGGAATTGCATTGCATGAGCATTGGACAAGAACTCTGCGTTGTTTGTCCGCTGTTTTTTCACCCTCACTGATGACGGTAAGTTCACCGAAGCGAGTTCCAGACTCCGGTATCGCATACTTTTGTTTGAAACGATATGGCTCGCCGGCTTCCATCCAGAAGGTGTTAGTACTTGATGGTCTGGTGTCATCTTTACACCGTCCAGATTTACAGTCTTCTTGTACCCTTTGTTGATTACTCCTCTGTGTGTTACCCATGCTATCCCATCCCATAAAAGATCATCATTTTGAATGTTAATTAGTTTGATATACCCGCGTTTAGTCAGTACTAATGTATCGGGAGCTAAACACGCTAGCTCCATGACTTTGCCTATCTGTCGTTGATTCTTATCAACATCATCTACGTTCATTCCGTATGCACGGGCATAAGCCAGTTTATAGAGGTCTGAGCCAGTGCCGTTGTCATATTCGCTGAACGCTTTTAACTTCCAGTCTTCACCCGCCAGCCATGCCAACATGCGCCCCTCAATATTGGACAGGTCACTGACGACCAGTTTTTTACCGTTCGGCGCGATGATAACGCCACGCAGTGCCGAACTGGTCAATTCCATGATGTTGTCGAACAGCAGATCGGCGCAGTTAGATTTTAACGCCTCGATACCCGTGTCGATGGTATCCTGATTCAGCGTAGGTCTTGGTAGATTATCAGGCTGGAAAATACGGCCAGCCCACCGCCCTGTACGTGATGCACCGCAAAATTGCTTAGTTCCTCGTAAACGCCCATCACTACTAACCGATTTCATCAATGCCTTATATTTACTGGTGCTGGTAGTACTTGCTTGTAACCGGATAGATAACAATTCGCGTAATGCTGATGGGATATCGGGATCGGCTATTCGTCGTTCCAGTGTGCTTTTTTGCATATCGGGCAGTTCAACCCCAAACGCCGTGGTGATATGTCGTAACATTGCGTCACGTTGCGTTGCGGCCTGTACATCGCCGTCAGTCATTTCCTGTGTACGTTTTGCTAAACGTTTTTGCTCTTGGTCTACGGCTGACAAAGCGCTGTTAGCCAGATCAATATCCATGCAGATACCGCGGCGATTAATGTGTTGGTCAAGTTGCCACAATAAAACTTCTGTAGGGCTAAGATTCCATTTGGGCACCTTGCGGTAAACCTCTCGCATGGCTTCAATATCTGACCCAGCGTACTTGATAAAGCGTTGCCACTCTTCAGGGTGCGTTAGGCGTGTAGCACGCCTGTATTTACTGTTTTTTGGTCTGGGTTTGCAGAATAAATTTATCAGTGCTTTTCCCTCTTTATCTTTGGCTTTATCTGCATTAATCCCAAGCACATCACATAAAGTGCCTAATGAGCCTGGTAACCCATGTGCCAGCGCTTGAACCATAGTATCGTGTAATCGAACCAGTGGAATATCGATACCTAGGGTATGTTGCAGAATAACTGAGTCGAACATCCCACCGTTGTGCCAGACAGTAAGAATACTAGGGGTTGCTAGCGCCTTTTGTAACTCGGTTGGCATACTAGTTCCACTGGTGACATCCCAGACTTTCACGGGATTATTGTCTAACGCATAGGCAAACAACATAACTTCGGCGTCTTCGGCATAACGGTGTGTGCCACAGTTGATCGGGGTGTCGCTATAGGTTTCCAGATCGCAAAAGAGCAATTCTAAATTCGTTTCCATGTTGCGGCCTTTCGGTGACAGACGCGGCATGCTTTCGCGGCTTGAGTGATTGAGGAATAAATTGCGCCTGTTATGGGATGTTGAACTCGTACTGCCTGCTTATTTAATCCCGTAGCGACTGCATGCAGATGGTTTTCGCTATAACTGGCCCACTCCAGATTACAGGCTCGGTTATCCTGTTTATTTCCGTTTATATGGTTAACCGTTTCGCCTGAGCCTGCTAGAAAAGCTTCGGCGACAAGAGTATGTACAGTTCGGGCTTTTCGATGGTTATTCAAATGAAGATGTACTAATAGGTAGCCACTATTCGTTATTTGTTGGGCGATTATTTTTGGTTGGGTTTTCCGAAATGCTTCTTTCCCGTTGCGTAATAAATATCTTTGTTTAAAACTAACGCTTCTAACTCGCCCTTTACTACTTATTTCATAACGACCTTCATACCCTGAAATAACTTTCCATATTTCAGACACAACTTATCCCCCCAAATATGTAATCGGATATAAATAGATTCAGTTGTTTTTAATTAATCTCGGTCGGTAATCCTATTAGTTCGTTTAACGCCTCACGGCGAACGGCGGGAACCGGAGGTGCTTTTATTGTATCTTTAGGCAATAATTCGGTGGCTTCCGGCCATTCTGCTAATAAGCGTTTCACCGAGCGAAACTTTAATAATGCGGCTTCTACATTATTAGTAATATCGTCCCGCTGGTTATTTAATGCTTCGTGACGTTTTTCCAGTTCATAGAATTCATTAACCAACGGATTATCGGCTAATAATGTGGTCGTTTTGGGTGTTATTTTATATATATATAATCCCGGTTTTCGCGATAGCGATAACGCTCTCGTGCCCCGTTGAAATACGCAACGACCGAAATTCCCGCTAAATTAATTTCTATGTAGATAGCTTCGCGAACCGGCATGTCATCTACGCGTACTGATTCGGGTATTTTAGCCGCCAGTATTTTTATTTCAGACTTAATGTTCTGAATGGCGGTTTCCATAGTAATACCGCCAATGGCTTCGATTCTTATTTTCTCTGCCCAGTCTGCGCGGTCTTTATATAGTTGCTCTTCCTTTTCAAATATTCCGGCTTTGGCTAATGCGTTTTTAACAATTAATGATTTTACTTCTTTGGTTAATGTTTTCTGTGTCATGGTTTTTTTTATCCTAATGGTTTTTATAAACCCAAACGCTCAGCTAACCAAGCATCAATTTCATTTTTCCGATAATAGACTTTTCTTAAACCTAATTTAACGGACTGAGGGAAATTATGAGTTTTCTTTAGAAAATCATGGAAGCCGCTATTGGATTTATAACGTAAAAGTGTTTTCACTTCGTCTTTGGTATATAGGTTTTTTGCTTGTACTGTCATGGTTTTTTACCCTAAGAAAAGCCCCGTATAATGAACGGGGCAATTATGGTTAACTAAAAACGTCGGCTTCGGCTTCGGCTTCTGCGTCAGCCCCCTCGCTGATATCTTCAAAATCATCCACTGATGCAACACCGCCACCTGCGAATGCGTCCCCGTCTCGTAGAAATTGAACGCCAGACAGTGAAGCTGAAATACCGTTGCCGTTGTTTTCGTAGGCGAAAATATCGATAGTTGCGTTCACGTAACAGCCGGAATACGGGCGGCCATCTTGTGCGGTAAGTGGAGTACGGTCACGGTCAATAACTAACGGCCGTGCTTTGTTATTAGCGGAAATATACATATTGCCCGCGTAGCCGTCATAATCAGGTTTATCATCACCGTCACGGAAATTAAACCGCATGTTATTGCCGCGGATACTTTTAATAATACCCTCAGCTTTAGCGCCCCATTTATCAGTAGCCACTTTTAAAATTGCGGCTTCAATTTGTTTAATTAAATCAGTTCGCTCTTTTGGAATAAGGAAAGTGGAGCGAAATTTATAATCGCCTTGGCCGTTGACTTGGGTCGCTTCATATAAATCAGGAAATGCCAAACGTACATTTGGTAATTTAATTTTCATTGTTTATTTCTCTTTATTGATTAGATGTGTAATTAAACGAACATATCATCCGATACGTCGTCAAAATCGTTGATAGGGTTAATGTCTAATGCTGGACGCGGGTCTGATTCCGGTACGACGGTAGGTTTACCGTCAGCCCGAACAATAAGTGGTTCCAGTTTTGCCCATCGGCGAGGACTGTCTTTCTTGAGCAGTTTTTCGGCTTGGGTAGGGCTGATCAGTTTTTGGGAATACATTTGGTCTTGCTTGAGCCGGAATGTTTTTAACATTTCCTCAGCGTTTGCCTCAGCACTCCACGTTCGGTTACCCTGTTTACCCGCGACCAGTTTAAACCCAGGGATAGAGTGACCCGCATTCAGCTCATCGTTGACGCGAGCGCGGATGGATTTGCACCAGCTTTCAACAAAATCCACCTGTGCGTATTTGACAGCTAGTGTTAGGTTGCTGTAACTAGGTATTTGCTCAATGGCGTTTTCTATCTGTGGCTCTAATGGTTGCGTCAGATCGACAAAATCATCGATAACCGTGTTTAGCACATGCTCCGCTAATGCTGAACACGTAGCTTTGGCCTTGCAAAAACGGCACTGTTTATCACCTGGGGTAAAACTGTCAGTGGGTAATGTTTCTACCCCATCACACTGAGCAATGTTGAACGTGATAATGACCGATGCGGCGGCCTCTCTGGCGTGTTCCCCGAATTTCCGCAACTCGTCAGTACTGACCGTCCATTCCGACACATGGTTTAATCGGGGTTGGTGGATAAATAACCGTACCGTGTCGAAATCATACAACATATCGAACTGGTCGAGAGCGCCCAGGGCATATAGTATTAGTTGCTCATTCCTCTCAGCATCAACCCGTACGCCCCTGCCATATTTCAGATCGTGAATTTGCAGCTCATTGCCGTTGATGATTATCGCGTCAGCGGTGCCGAATGAATTTTCAACACCGATCACATCGGAAAAATCGACGCGTTGTTCAATCAATAACTCATTACCCTGAGCCAGTGACCACACCGTTTCGACATATTCACCGACTGCCTCTACCATTTCCTCATTAACGCACGGGGTGCCGGGTTTACGCAGGACGTTTTGCCCCATATATTCGGCGGTAGTTTGCCCCATAGTGAATGGCTCGCCCGCCAGTGTTGGGTTTTGGCGGTTGTGTAATACATTTTCAGCGAGGGCGTGGGCGACCGTTCCCTCCAGTGCGAACGGGGTTTCCGTGTTCGGTAGTCCAGCCTCCATTGCTAGGCTACCGTGACAGCGTAGCCAACGATGCGCTGCTGAGGGTGATAATTTTGCATGTACCTCCTGCATTATTCCCCCCACGCGTCTTCGGCCAGTTTTAGAACGTCAACTAATTTTTCTTGGGGAATGTCACCCAGCTTTTTAGCTCCGAATTTAGCCACGATACCTACCGCCTCACTACGGTAACCCCCCTTTGCCAGTCGTAAAAGTGCTTGTTGAGCCTTATCATAAAGTGCTGCATAATCAAGCTCTGGTTCTGGTTCTGGTTCTGGTTCTGGTTCTGGTTCTGGTTCTGGTTCTGGTTCTGGCTCAGCGGTCTGTTTGCCCTCGTTCAACAGTGACAACGCAAATTCGCGGCGTTCAGTAATGCCAGGGATATCATCCCAACTGGCGACCATTTCCAGACACAGATCTAAAATAACGGCGTTCGTTAGTGGTTTTAGTTCCTGCAATCCCTGTAGTGCACAGTCAAGGGCGTCTACCTGTCCGTTACGCTCAGTTTCGCCCACACCATCGATAACTGCTCTGGCCTGAGCCAGTTTATCGGCGGTCAGGTTGTAGGCGTCATTTTTGAACAACACGGCAATGGCGACTACGGTTTCCAAATCCAGTGTTTCGATATCAACAGGCGTGTTATCTACGGTTTTTTTAACACTGGATTTTTTCGGTTTAGTGGGTTGTTCGACGGTTGCCACAATAGACTGATCGTCGTTTGCAGCAGGTATGTTTGGTTTAAAGACTGTCAATGCTGAGATAAATTGCGCCATTAACTTGTTATGTTGCACCAATAGTTCAGCTTGGTAGGTATTCAGGGTATTTTGTTGTTCAATAAGTGAGTTTTGCTGCTCCAACAGCGCGGTTTTCCGCTCTAACAGCTCATTATTTTTATCTAAAGATGTTTCTAAGCTCATTTTCCAGCCCTTTTATTATAAGTACAGAGTAATTGGGAATTTGCTAGCAGGATTGCGTTGTAATTCTTCGAGTTTCCGTTGCCAGCGCAGGCGGCGAACGGCATTGTTTATTGGGTATTTATCAACAGGCATTATTTTTGGTTTCATGACCTGAACTCTTCTTTTACGTATAAAAAGTACACCCACTCTCTTGTTTCAGTGGGTGTGGTAGCCAAAGGACGATGGTTATTCTCTCTTTTAGGTAGGGTTAATTGCCTGATTTGTTAACCCGCTCAGGCGGTGCGGGTTTCCTGCTTTCCACAGTCAAGGAAAACTGATATGTTGGTTATTCCACAGTCAAAATAAGGAGTTAACTAATGTCAGAAATTAAGCATCCACCTGTTTGCCCTAAGTGTTCTATTGAGGGTATTGAACATATTTATAGCTCTCCAAGCGAAAAACAAAGTAAAGCAGGAGACCCGTGGTTTGAAGTGGCGCATTGTACTAAGTGTGGGCATGTTTATGGGGTATTTGCCAAAATAGTGTATGAACCCACTGTACCTTTTATTTATAAATAGCTTTTATTTCGCGATTAACATTAAATCTCAATAAGTTTTGAAAAACCTTTCACCAAGTTTTCAGCCAGATTTTCTAGTCTGGCTGTTTGAGCTTCCATTCTCTCACTGTCTATTGGTTTAGCTTCACGTATTACTATTTCCTTATAAGCGTCACGAATTGCAACTTGTATCCCTGATGGAAAGTTCTGGTACTTTGGCTCACTGTCGATTGGATGAATATAGGGGTTGGCCCCGTCATTTTCTGATAAATCACACTCCATAATCTCAGTTGCAGTACGCCCAAAGAAATTGGCAATAGTTTTTAACATAGAATATGAAGGATCTTTTACTTCGCCGGTTAGCAGCCTGTGTAACGTCGATTGGTGCATTTCTAAGCGAGAAGCTAGCTGAGTTACGTTTTTTATCCCGTGTATGGTCATTAAATAGGATACATTTCTGATTAGCATTTCAATTTACCTTGTTATTGTTAAGTTAGCTCACCATAGGCCACTCAGTGAATGACCTACAGTTAGCCGCTCTAATATTAGTAATGTTTCCTCCTCTTGGTTGAGTTTTGCGCTCGCACACCCCTACTGCCAGATTTACCCGTTCGCGCCCGTGCTCACTCTCGTGCGGGGCTAACCATCCCACCGACCGGATCGCGTCCGGTGGTACATCGCACTTAGTGCGTAGGGGTCTAAACAGTAGGTAGTGTGCTGTTCCGACTTTCTAAATTGTTAAAGAGCGGATGTTAATTCTACTTTTGCTTAAAAAATTCAATAATTAATTTATAGGTTAATTCAAGTATGAATGTCAACCCAAATTTTAATTAATGTTTATAGAAAGAAAGGCCGCATTTAGCGGCCTTTTATATGTCATTGATTTATATTTAATTAATTCTTTATTAGGTCGGGTTTTGCTATGCCGGCGACATAGTGAAGAGTTTCAACTGTATTTTTAGGAAGGCGAATAGGGGCGTGGTCTTCGTTGACTGGTATCAGATGGTAATTTCCATCCCTTTCAAATATAAAGGTTTTTACGGTGGCGTTGCCATCCGTAGTAATGATTAGCACTTCATCTCCGGGGTTAACCTCACGATTCGGTTCGACAACAACAAATTCTCCTTCTTTGATACGTGGTGTCACGGATGCCGCTTTACATTTTACTGCATAAGCATCGTGATCATAAGAAGGCCAGCGGAGATACCGGCTAGTTTCATATGTGTCAGGTGTTGTTTCGCTATTGTCATCGTTGATAACTACATCATCCCTGACTGGAATTAGAGAGAATGTGTGTGGGTAATATTCCCCATCCACCTCAACGACTGTTGTTGGTTGGGCGCTTTGCAAATCACATTCAATCAAATCAATAGTGGAAACCCCGAAAAAATCAGCTATTTGCTTCAACATTAAGTATTTAGGGTCTTTTATTTCACCTACTGATATTCGGTGCATAGTTGATTGTGGCATTTTCAAACGCTTAGCAAGCTCAGTGAAGCTGCCAATACCGTGCTTATACATTAGATACTTAATGTTTTTGATTAACATATCGGTGAGTGACGACATTCTTTTAGCCTTTCGATTATTTTTCAATCAAGCCATTTATGGATATTTACATATTCTAACTTTTTTTAAAATTAAATTTCAGATTGAATTTAATTCAATTTTGGGTATTCTGAATAATACACCAACTTAGAGGATTTTAATCTATGAACTATATTTCACCCCATAAAATGGTTAGAGAATTAAGTGAAGCGGGTTTCACTCAGGCACAACTGGCTGATCTGACGGGAGTTAGTCAGTCTTCTTTAAGTCGTATTTTTATGGATGAGAGAAACGATCCCCGTTTATCAACCGTTAGAGCTATTGAGCGGTTTTACACTGAGTTTGTAGATAATAACGAATAGGACGCGCTTACATGCCAGACCAAAAACACTGGGGGGCAACACCTGATGAATGGTTTCATTTCGACCTAATATTGGGACGTACAACGGAATTATTGCCCGTCGTGTGCAATCCCGATGCGGCTGTGTCCCCCGATTCAAAATTAAAAATGTTGGGTAAAACCCCTAGCTGCTATAACCGTTCGCAACGAGTAATCGGCGTCACTAAATGGACTGAAAAAACGATCAGCGATGCCGATATCACCGCATGGTCTGATGAACCTGATTACGGTATCTGTGTTCGTACGGGGCGGGGTTGGCTGGGATTGGACTGTGACAGCGAAGATGAAGAAGTACAGACTCAAATCCAGACTCTGTTAACTCAGATGTTCGGTAAGCTGCCGCCGCGCCGTTACCGCGATAACAGTAAAAAATGCCTGTACCTGTTGTCAGTTACAGGCGATTACCGTAAACGCATCCATCGTCTGGAGGGGGATTTAGGTATTATTGAGATGCTGGCCGACGGTCAGCAATTTGTGGCAGCGGGCACACACCCCAGCGGCGCACGTATTCAATGGGGTGGTGGCTTACCCAGTGATCCGCTCGAAATAACCCCTGAACAATTAGAAATGCTGTGGTCGGCATTGGCTGAACAACTGCCCGTTGCCGCGTCTACTGAGGCGAATGCTGTAGGAAAGTTACGTGATCGTGGGATATCTACGCCTAATGCTACTGACGAGACCGCCGACTATCTGGACGCGAACGGCTGGACATTGTCAGTAGGCAGAAATGGTGATCGCTATATTACATGTCCGTTTGCTGACGGGCATAGCATTGATAGCGACCCGACCAGCACCGCGTATTTCCCCTCAAGCACAGCGGGTTTTAAGGTCGGGCATTTCAAGTGCTTGCACGCTTCTTGTGCCCATCGTAATGATGGCGACTTCCTGATCGCTGTCGGGTTTGGGATGGATGATTTTGATGATTTGACCGTGACTGAAGTCGCCGAACCTGCGCCGTTGCCAGCGTTCAAACGCGATAAGTATGGGCAAATTGAAGCGACCATCGACAACGCATTCAAAGCGGTAACCCGTCCTGATTTTGTCGGCATTGATATTCGTTTCGACCAGTTCCGAGATGAAATTATGTTCGCACCGTCGGGTACGGATCAATGGCAGACATTCAGCGATGCTGAGTACTCACGCCTACGTATCACATTGGAGAAGCGCGGGTTTAAACCCGTGGGGCGGGAACTCGTTCGAGACGTTGTATTGCTGGTTGCGGATGAGCAGCCCTTTGACTCAGCTATCGCATGGTTGAATAGCCTGAAATGGGATGGCGTGCCGCGCATTGAACAATTCTACCATACGCACTATGGCACCGACGATACCCCATATACCCGTGCGGTGTCCATGTACACGTGGACGGCGTTAGCAGGGCGTGTACTATCCCCTGGTTGTAAAGCGGACATCGTGCCAATTTTGGTAGGTGCACAAGGGTGTGGTAAATCGTCAGGGATAGCCGCACTTGCTCCTGATCCTGCGTTTTTTGCAGATATCAGTTTTGCTGAAAAAGATGACGATTTGGCACGCAAGATGCGGGGGCGTCTGGTGGCTGAAATCGGCGAATTACGCGGCTTGAATACTAAGGAGCAAGAGAGCATCAAAGCATTCGTCACCCGCACCCATGAGAATTGGGTGCCTAAATACCGTGAGTTTGCCGTGCAGTTTCCACGGCGGCTGCTAATCATGGGGTCAACCAATAAAAACGAATTTTTAGGGGATGAAACGGGTAACCGACGATGGGCTCCGGTTGAGGTTACCAAAATAAATTTGTCTGCGATTAATGATGATTTATTGCAATTGTGGGCGGAAGGTGCAGCCGTTTACAAACAAACCGGTATCCAGTTTGGCGAGGTCGAACGGTTAGCGGTTGAAGTCCATGAACAGTATCAAATCAAAGACGCATGGTTAGAAATCGTCGAAAGGTGGCTAGATGAACCTGACTTGATGACTGGAGAAAAACCTCGTTCGCGTTCGTTTTTGCGAGCCAGTGATGTATTGCGTGAAGCGTTGGGTTTCGAACCTGCAAGAATTAGCAAACGCGAAGAGATGCGAATTAGTAATGTTTTGCAAGTTTGCAATTTTAAGCGCGTTCAGCGACGTGTTGATGGGAAGGTTACACGGATTTTTGAACCAGTGTAACAACCTGTACCAACCTAGGTTAGGTAGGTGGGTACACTTAACCTTTTGATTTTAAAAAGCAGTACCATCTGTACCAACTGTACCAACCTTTCTATAACTACCCCATATATATATATAAGGGTCGTATAGGAAAGGTTTAGAAATAGATGGTACAGGTTGATACAGGTTGGTACACAGCGATAACGCAAGATATTTAGCCCAATGCGACTAGCATTCGCGCCTAATACAAACACACCGGCACGTAAGCGCGACGACGTCTAGCAAAATATTGCGAGCTACACGAAACTACAGGACAAAATTCTATGCGTGATATTCAACAGGTTTTAGTGCGATGGGGTGGATGGTCGTCAAATCTAACCAACGTTGGCTGGTCGCCTGTTGCTGCTGGTTTTAGCGGCCTGCTGCCAGCGAACGGCGACAATCGGCTGACATGTAGCGATGAAGACGGGTTGATCGTGGATTTGTGCGTGGCACGACTCCAGGCGATAGGACAGGGTGACGAACTCGCATACATTCAGCAACACTACATCCACGGACTATCTAAACGGGAGATCGGGCGCAAGTTCCGTATTGACGAGAAGACGGTACGACACCGTATCCGGTGTGGTGAGTCTTTTATTGCAGGTTGTCTAGAAGTTCTGAATATTCAATTAGATATGGATATGGCGGTTAAAAAACAACCAAACAAACGTTAAACACTACTGCGGGACGCAAAAACTGTGTTATTGTGATAGAAATGGTTTTTATATCCTAGACAAGGCGCTCTACATTGAGCGCCTTTCTTTTTGGCTGAAAACTGAAAACTAGGAAAAATAGCACTTAGACACCGTGATTTATCTGAACACCAATAGTGGCAATTTGTTAACAAAATGTTATATCAAAAATTAGTCCATTATGGGCGAGAAAACTTGGTCTTTTGGGGCGTTGGGGTGTGTTTTTGACTGAGTTGAAAATCGCGGATGCGCCTAACCATCATTATGTTAAATAGCAGATAAATTCGTACAATTATCTATGCAATTAGCTGACCGCTCACAAACATCTGAAATCTTGCTACACGGGGGTGTATTGAGACGCAAATAGGGGTGAGCGGTCAGCTAATTGCATATTTGGTCGCCAACTACCGAGAAAGTGTTGGGTGCGTAGCGGAGTTACATGTTCCAGCCGACCGCAAACGCTCATATTGGCAGGACCACAATTTAGCATCTGAAATCATGCAGGCACAGCCTGTTATCAATACGCGCTGCGTATCTACCGCCCTCGATTCTGAGGGCACACTCTTAACGAGGTCGCAAATGCGGCCTTTTTCGTATCTGCAATCCTAACTATTTGATATTCATTCGATCGATATGGGAATTCCCATAACGACCTCCTATTAACCTACTCACAGGGGTAACCATCGTTCACCCCACGGACGCCCATTGTTCAGATGGGGTGGAATATGAAGATGAAAGAAAATCCTGATTTATGGGCTGACCTATTAAATGGCCTAAAAAACTCATGGCCGCAAATATTAGGCTCTGCGCTGGCGATAGCGATTTGCTACGGTCGCCTGATTTATGACGGCGTGGAACGAAAGAACCGCTGGGTCGAGGCACTGCTGTGTGGTGCGCTGTCATGGAGTGTGTCCAGTGGTCTGGAAATGTTCGGCATCCCTGCCAGTTTTGCACCGGCTATCGGGGGTGCCATTGGGTTTATTGGTGTTGAGAAGCTACGCGAGTTTGCTGTTCATGCCATTAATAAACGTTTGGGGGATAAACAGTGACCAGAGGCATTCGCAATAACAATCCGGGCAATATCGATCACCACCCAAAGAACAAGTGGCAAGGTCAGTTGCCCCATGACCCGAAGATTGAATCTCGGTTCTGTCGGTTCGAATCGGCTGAATATGGCATTCGGGCGCTGATGAAGCTGCTGTGTAACTATCATAAAGGTGGACACAACAGCGTATCTAAAATCATCAACCGGTATGCGCCAAGCTTGGAAAATAACACTACTGCATATATTAACGGTGTTGCTAAAGCGCTCAATGTTGACCAGCTCGAAAAGGTTGAGGTGAATAAACCGACGTTGATTGCGCTGGCTAAGTCCATTATTCAGCACGAGAACGGTAAGCAGCCTTACCCCGAAGAAACATTCGAACGGGCGTTTGAGATGCTATGAAACTCAATAGTCGGTACTTCACCCTCGGTGCTCTGGTGATTGTCTCTGGCCTACTGTGGTTCTATTACGGTGAGTATCGGGGCAAGGCCGAAGAATACCATAACTTAAAGTTAGTGTATGACGGACAGGTCATCGCGATAAACGAGCAGCAAGAACGTATCCAGCACCTCACAGAGTTAAACACCAAACACACTCAGGAACTTGCCAATGCCAAGACTGAAATTGATACTCTTCGGGCTGATGTTGCCGCTGGTCGTCGCAAGCTGCGCATCAAGGCCGTCTGCCCCTCCGTGCCTAAAACCGTTACCGCCGGCGGCGTGGGCGATGCAACCCCCGTCGAACTCACTGGAGAAACTGGATCAACTGTTCTCGATATCCGAGAAGGTATCATCAACGACCGGGCAAAATTAAGCTATTTGCAGGAATATGCTAAGGCTGAATGCAGAGGAAACAATGGAAAACCAACACCGTAAAATCACTGGCTACCGTGAATTAACCCAAGATGAAATTGATTGCATGAACAAGATTAAGGCGCTGGGTGAGGAATTAGGTCAGCTCTATGATCATCTCGTAGTAACACATACACAAACCGGAAATCACCAAATTGACATGCGTTGGCTAAACGAAGGCCGCACCGATCTGCAAAAGGGGATCATGTGCTGGGTTCGTGCAGTGGCTCAACCAACGACATTTTGATTGGTTGCCCCAGGGCAAATGATGCTGGGGTGGCAGGAGTAGGTTAGAGGGCAGTGTGGGTGAGAGGACGGTGGGAATGCTACCGTCCTATCGGAAGTTATAAAGATAGACAAGCATCGTAATTATCGAAAAACACGAGGCACGAAGTCATACAGTTAGCCCAATCACTACCAGTCTTATACTGGCAAAGTGCGGCGTAGGTCTGCGTTGAAGCTAAAAGCGTTGTGCCCGCTACTAGGCAAAGAAGAAGATACTTTTTCATAATGATCACCTACATCGTTTACAACATTACTACCACAAAACCTAATAACTCCATTTCAGTGTAATTAAAAGCGAATAATATTTAACAATTGATTAACGCTTGAAACTAAAACCAATATTTCTTTACCCGTTCTATGAGTGGTTAAAGGAATACCGATAACCCATGCTGCCACCCGTTCCCATCGCGTACCCAACGCACACGGGCTGGTGGCATTTTTATTTTCAATTTTAGGAACTAAAAACATGACCAGTAAAAAAATGACGACAAAACAAAAAACGTTTTGTCGTGAATACCTGGTCGATTTAAACGCAACACAGGCAGCAATACGAGCGGGGTACAGCCCGAAACGTGCTAGTGAACTGGGCTATCAGTTGATGCAAAAACCCTACGTTGTTGCGCTGATCGATGAGCTGAAACAGGCGCGCAACAAACAATTGGGTATTGATGCTAATTACGTGCTCATGCGCCTCGTTGAAATCGACCAGATGGATGTGGCAGACATATTGGACGAGGATCTCAGCATCAAGCCGTTGTCTCAGTGGCCCGAATCATGGCGACGGTATATCAGTGGATTCAATCTAGCTGAGATGTTCGAGGGCCGGGGTGATGAACGCGATATGGTCGGCATTCTTAAGAAAATCAAATGGCCGGACAAAGTTAAAAACTTGGAGCTGTTGGGCAAGCACGTATCGGTGCAGGCATTCCGCGACAACGTGAAGAACGAGCACACTGGAGCAGACGGTGGGCCGATTGAGGTCGCCGGTCTGACAGCAGAACAGGCCGCCGATGCCTACAAGAAAATGATGAGGTGATCATGCCTGTTCCGTTTCCGTTTGATTTTCGTAACCCCGATTATAACGAGGTATTTGAGTGGCGGATGGAACGGTTACAGCGCATTCGCCAGAATCCAACATTACTACCCGCGATGCGGACATTTTACCGAGATAATCCAGGTCAATTTATCATTGACTGGGGCATGACCGTAGATCCACGTAACGTTGAACGCGGTTTACCTGCCCGTATTCCGTTTATTCTGTTTCCTCGTCAGGAGGAGTGGATTGCTTGGTTCCTGGAGTGTTGGCGCACTCAGGAGCCTGGCATCACTGAAAAAACCCGTGATATGGGCATTAGCTGGCTGACCATCGCCACGGCTAGTTCGATTTGCCTGTTCAATCGGGGTGTTGCCGCTGGGTTTGGTTCTCGCAAAGAGGAGTACGTGGACAAGCTAGGATCGCCTAAGTCTTTGTTTGATAAGGCAAGAAATTTTATCAACCTGTTGCCCGCCGAATTTCGAGGAACGTGGGATATTCGCAAACACGCACCTCACATGCGAATTCTGTTCCCTGATACCGATTCGGTCATGACTGGTGAAGCGGGGGACGGAATAGGGCGTGGTGACCGTGCGTCGTTTTATTTTGTGGACGAGGCGGCTTTCCTTGAACGTCCTGAGCTGGTGGATGCGTCACTATCGGCCACAACTAACTGTCGGCAGGACGTTTCAACACCAAACGGTATGGCGAACTCATTCGCTCAACGGCGCCACAGTGGCAATATTCAGGTATTTACATTCCACTGGCGCGATGACCCGCGCAAAGATGACGTGTGGTATGCAAAACAGGTAGAAAAACTTGATCCGGTGACACTGGCGCAGGAGGTTGATATCAACTATCAGGCGTCTGTTGAGGGCATTTTGATCCCGTCCGAATGGGTGCAGTCTGCGATTGATGCGCATATCAAACTCGGTATTCAACCAACGGGTATTCGCATGGGGGCGATGGATGTAGCCGACGAGGGCAAAGATAAAAACGCCTTTGCTTGGCGGCATGGTTTCCTGATGCAGGACATCAAAGAATGGTCAGGCAAAGGCTCTGACATATTCGGCTCAGTAGAGCAGATCTTCGGCTGGTGTGAACAGAATACAATAGGTTCGTTTCGATTTGACTCTGACGGGCTGGGCGCAGGTGTACGGGGTGATGCCCGTATTATCAATGAACAGCGTACGGCTCAGCGGATGAACATGATAACCGCGACGCCGTTTCGGGGTAGCGGAGCGGTATTCGAACCCGAAGGTGAAGCGGTACCGGGTGATGCGTTCAGTGCCTCCCGCTTGAACAAAGATTTTTTCGCCAATGCCAAAGCGCAGGGCTGGTGGTCACTGCGCACCCGCTTTCAGAAAACGCACAGGGCAGTCGCTGAGGGACATTTTTACGATCCTGATGAACTGGTATCCATTTCTAGTGAAATACCACTGAAAGACAAATTGGTCATTGAGTTATCACAGCCCACCTATTCAGTGAATGGAGTGGGGAAAATCGTTGTGGACAAAAAACCGGACGGGACAAAATCCCCCAATCTGGCTGACTCTACCATGATTTTGTACGCCCCGATGGACATCTCAATGGAAATCTGGGAATTATTAGGACGAGGTAGCTAATGGCGAAAAATCGCAAATTACACCCCACGGCAGATAGTTACGAGAATATGCTCGCCCGTGTTGGGATGCACACCCCGAACCAGCACGCCGCATCTACCTATCGGCCAAACTGGACGAGCCGTAACAGGATGCTGATCGAAAATGCGTACCGTTCGTCCTGGATTATCGGGGCGGCGGTGGACTCAGTAGCCGATGATATGACGCGCAAGGGCATTCGTATTACGTCTGAAATAGACCCCAAAGCGCGTGGCGTGCTGGAATCTTTGTTTGATGAGTTGGAACTATGGGAAAACCTGAACAATATCATCAAATGGTCACGGCTCTACGGTGGTGCAGTTGGACTAATTCTGATCGAGGGGCAGGCACCATTTACGCCACTACGGCCAGAGACCATTGGTAAAGGCAAATTCAGAGGGTTATTACCACTAGACCGCTGGCAAGTGGAGCCGGATTTGAACCGTCGTATTAAAGAGATTGGTAGAGACCTCGGCAAACCTGAGTTCTACAACATCACAAATACAGGGCGCGGTATTCCGGCGTGGAAAATCCATCACAGCCGCCTGATACGGTTTGATGGCGTAACGCTGCCATACCAGCAGGCGCAGACTGAAAACGAGTGGGGCATGTCAATTGTTGAACGCATTTACGACAGGCTCACGGCATTTGATAGTGCCACAACGGGTGCGGCGCAGTTGGTCTATAAGGCGCATTTACGCACTTATAGCATAGACAAACTGAGAGAAATCATTGCGATGGGTGGTGCGAGGTTGGATGCATTGCTCAAACACATGGGCATGATCCGCCAGTTCCAGAGCAATGAGGGTATGACACTGATGGATAAAAACGATGTGTTTGAAACCCATCAATATTCGTTCAGTGGACTAGATAATGTGCTGGCGCAGTTTGCCGAGCAAATATCAGGCGCGGTGGGTATTCCGTTGGTACGACTATTTGGTCAGTCCCCGCAGGGATTTTCAACGGGTGATGCCGATCTGGCTAATTATTACGACAATATAGGAACCCAACAAGAACGGCGGTTACGCCAACCTATCCGCCGTTTATTGGACGTCATGCATCGTTCTGAGTTCGAACAGCCATTACCAGACGATTTTACGTTTGAGTTTAACCCGTTGTGGCAAATGTCAGACCTCGACCGCTCCACAATTGCTGTGAATACCGTCAACGCACTAAATGGAGCATTGGACGGGGGCATGATGAACCTGAAATCCGCCATGAACGACCTGCGCGAAATGGCAGACGTTACAGGTATTGGCGGTTCAATATCGGATGAGGATATCAATGATGCAGAAACCGAGCCGCCGCCGCCGCCGAGACTCGACATTAACAACATTGAGCCGATCACGTCAGGCGGAAAATCAATATCGAACGAGTCTACGGGCGATAGCTCGGGCGGTAGGCGACATAGTCGCAGGTTCTTACGATGGTTCCAATGATTCCGTTACGGAGATCATGGGCGCATTGGACAACTACAGTGAGTTAATAACGCCGTGGGCACAACGTGTGGCACAACGTTTCGCATTAGATATCAACCGCCACAATGAAAAAGAGTGGCGGCAACGCAGCCAACTTATCAGTCAGGAACTGCGGTATCTGGTGGACAATGCGCCAGTTGGACAGGTGATGCGCTCTATTGTTGCCGAGCAAGTCAAATACATCAAATCGCTGCCAATCGAGGCGGCTAACCGGGTGTATGACATTCACAACAGGGCAATAGAGGCGGTTGTTACTGGCGGTCGGCATGAGCCGTTTGCACAGGAAATAGCTAAAACTGGCGAGGTGGCGTTATCCAGAGCCAAACTCATTGCCAGAACAGAACTTGGCAGGGCACAGACAGCGCTTACGCAATCACGGGCACAATCCATTGGTTCTACAGGTTATATCTGGCGTACCGCAGAGGATGGCGATGTCCGTGACTCTCATCACAAGATGGAGGGGCAATTCGTTGAATGGGGTAAACCCCCGACACTGGATGGACTGACGGGACACGCAGGCACACTGCCTAATTGTCGTTGCTACTGCGAAGTTGTAATACCGGAAGATTAATCATGAAATATTTCTTTACTACCCGTCTTGGTAACACCCGTTACCAACTGGCGGATGGTTCCCTATTGTGTAAAGACGTCCCTATAGCCAGAACAGGCACACAGCTGTATGCCGACGTCGATTTACCGGATTTGGAACCCGATGACGATGGTGAGATTGTGGTTGAACGTTCCCCCGAGGAAGTTTTCCACGAGTCGACAATAGCGTCGTTTGAGGGGATGACGGTCACGATACAGCACCCTGAGGACGACAACGGCAACATTATGTTTGTCGCCCCTAATAACTGGCGGGATCTGGCTTACGGGCATGTTCAAAATGTCAGGCGTGGCGAGGGGGAACAATCTGACCTGATGTTGGCGGATCTGGTTATCAAAGACCCCACGGCAATGGTTGCGATAGATTCGGGCTTTGATGAGGTCTCATGTGGCTACAACGCCGAATATCGTCAAACGACCACAGGGAACGCCGAACAATATCAAATCACAGGTAATCATGTGGCGCTAGTCCAAAACGGGCGCGCCGGTTCACGTTGTTCAATTGGAGATAGTATGTCTACTACAACACAAAAATGGTTTCAACGCCTCAGACGGGCAATAAAAACCAACGATTCGGCAGCGCTGACAGAGGCATTGAGTAGCGCGCCTGAATCTGTCACTGGCGATGAAGGCACGGGCGAAGTACCCAAAGCCATCAACATTAATATCAGCCCCCAACACCCTCTACCCGATACCAACCCTGAGATGGGAAAAGGGAAGATAGGGGATGATAATGATATACCCGCATGGGCGCAGGCAATTCTTTCGCGTCTGGATGCGCTGGAGGGAAAAACAGGCGATAACGGTACGGAGCCTGAGAAAGATAAACCGACAGGGGACGATGGCGAAGATAAAGACGAGACAGATGAGAAAGAGGAAAAAATCACAGGAGATTCAGCCTATAAAGCTGAGCTAATTATACCTGGGGTTGATTTGTCTCAACCATCAAAATTGACCGCGTTTAAACGTCGTGTACTGGTGAGTGCAGACCAGGCGATGGTTCGTAACATCGTCGGTGATGCCGAAATCAAAAAACTGCCTAAACACGTCGTCGATCTGGCGTTTAATGCTGTGGCTGAACTGGCAAAAAATCGCAATGTTCGGGCCACAGGCGACAGCGCAGCACGTAACAAATCATCGGGCAATGCCATTGCCGACCTGAACAAACAAAATGCCGAATTTTGGGCAAATCGGAGCAAATAACATATGACAGCATATTTAACGCGCATGCCGCTCGGCATTGCGGGGGCTATCTCACGCCTACAGGATATGACCGTTGAACCTGTTTTTCTGAAATCAGATAACCTGTTCCCCGCCTATGGTCTGGTTGGAAAATACGACGGTGAGTATTTCGTACCGCTGGCAGAGGGGGATACCGCAGACAAAATTCAGGGCATTTATGTTCGTGTCTACCCCACTACTAGTATGCCGGACAGGGCACATATTATCGGCACCGATAATAATCTGACAGGGGATAACCTGAAACGTGGCTACATGATCGTGAAACTCGACGGCGACGCCTCCAGCATCAAAAAAGGCTCGGCGGTTTATGTACGAGTCGGAAAACCTACCAAAAACAGCCCATTAGGTAGCTTTCTGAATGTAGCGATCGACGGCGAAACCGCGTCACTTCCTAATGCACAGTTTACCGGAGCGGGCGACGCTGACGGTAATGTTGAAATTTCGTACAAAATTTGAGGGAACTTATGCCATTTACATATGACCAACGCACCGTCGATACCACCGGTACTTTCCTGATAGGTGAACTGGAACGTCTGGATCAGACCATTAACTTACCACTGGTGCAATATACGTATAGCCGCGATATCCAGTTTCGAGAGGATGTGACCATCGCCGACGAGATGGCAACCTGGACAAATACCCAATTTGCCGCCGCAGGATCTATTAACCCGAACGGTAAAAATTGGGTGAGTGGCAACTCTACCGCATTGGCAGGCGTCAACGTCAATATCGAACGCGACGGACATCCGTTGACGTTATGGGGAATGGAGTTGGGCTGGACGATTATTGAACTGAACGCCGCACAACAGGTTGGACGGCCTATCGATTCACAGAAACATGACGGTATGCTCCTGAAATGGAACATGGATACCGACGAACAGGTTTATGTCGGTGATGCGAGTCTAGGTTTACAGGGGCTGCTCAATCAGAAACGTGCCAATCTCAGCAACGCACGCAAACCATGGGCGCAGTCTTCACCAGATGAAATTCGCGAGAGCATCAACCAGTTGTTGAGCGATGCATGGGCACACTCAGCGTATACCATGGTGCCGACTGATTTGTTAATTCCGCCTGAACAGTACGCGCTACTGTCATCAATTATTGTTTCCACGGCGGGTAACCAATCGTTGTTAACCTATCTGCAAACCAATACCATTGCATATCATCAAAACGGTACGCCGTTAAATATCCGTGCGGTGAAATGGGCTAAAAACTCTGGCGTCGCAGGTAAAGACCGCGCTATTGCGTATACCAATGACAAAAAATTTATTCGTTTCCCGATGGTGCCATTACAGAGCATCCCTATTCAATATCGTGGTCTGTATCAAATGGTGACGTACTATGGAAAATTGGGTGCGGTTGAACTGGTCTACCGTGAAACACTGAACTATATGGATGGTATTTAATGATGATGAAAATCAGGGTACATACGCCATTTCGATTCACCCATGATAACGGCGAGTCCGAAACATTTACTGTAGGAACACATAACGTCAGCGAATCCGTCGCCCAACATTGGTTTGTACAGGCTCATGCTGAAATTATCGACGCAATTGGCAATGCAAGTGGCAATGCAGAACCCTTTGATCATGAGTCCGCATATGTCGAACTCCGCGGGATTATTGCTGAGCGTGATACCCAGATATCTGAGTTGAAACAGCAATTGGAGGAACGCGACAACCGAATAGCAGGGCTGATTTTGCAGGACCCAAGCTCAAATCAGACCGCCAATAACGGGGGTAAAAATGGGGGCAACAGAAAATAGAAATCTGCCCACCATTGACCAGTTCCGCCTCGAGTTTCCTCAGTTCTCTGACACCGTCAAATTCCCCGATGCCCAAATCCAGTTCCGGTTACGTCTGGCTGACAAACAGTTAGATGGAAACCGATTCGGGGATATGTTCAGCTATGCGGTGGAGTTGATGGTAGCCCATTACATGGCTCTGTGGGCGGCGGATAGTCGGTCTGTGGCAGCAGGGGGGGCAGGCGGGGCAAACAGTGGCGTGTTGTCGTCCAAAGCGGTGGATAAGGTGAGTGCCAGCTATGACACCGGCGCGACCCTGAACCCGAATGCCGGTTTCTGGAACAATACCCGCTACGGCTCGGAGTTCTACGAGTTGTTGCTGTCGTTTGGTGCAGGAGGTATCCAGCTATGAAAAGTGGTCTGAAAATCAGAGTTGATAACGCCAACGACATTTTGCGAGCGCTGAAAACTATTGGCAATCGTGATGTGCTGGTGGGGGTTCCCTCTGAAAACAGCAGTCGCGATGATGTACCGTTTGGCAATGCAGGGATCGGCTATATCAACGAATTCGGTTCACCCGCGCAGAATATCCCATCACGTCCACATCTTCGCCCTGGTGTTCGTTCAGTAGAGGATAAAACTATTGAACAATTGAAAATCGCCGCGAACGCGGTATTGGACGGTAGACATGATACGGCAGAAACAGCGCTAAACAAAGCAGGGATGCTGGCAGTTCAGGGCGTGCAACGTTACATGACGACGCATGATTTTGAGCCGCTGGCAGATCCGACTGTTGCCGCCCGTGCCAGACGTGGGCGTAAGGGGGTGAAACCGCTGATCGATACGGGCGCGTACCGACGGTCGATTACCTACGTTGTCCGGGATAAATCGGAGGAATAACCATGCCGTTTTTAGATGTCACTGATGTGCTGTCTGACCCTGATTTTTGCGATACCTCACTGACAGTAAAACGCAGGGTTACGCGAGTTGATAATGATGGATTCCCGACAACCGACGATACTGTCCGACAATTCGCTGGTGTAGTGACGGTCGATCGATCTGTAGAGGCTCAAATCCGTATGTCTGGGCAAACTGTCACGGGCAATATTCTGATTATTACGACTGAGCGGTTGATTGCGGGCGAAACAGGTCACGCAGGGGATATTGTCACCTACCAAAACCGCGAATACCTCGTCAAATCCGTAGATCCCTATACCGCATACGGTGCGGGATTTGTTCAGGCGCACTGTGAGTTATTGCCATTTGACGGAGGTTCGCCATGAACAACACTTCAGAACAGGCAGGTTGGTTAACACCAGATAATGAACCCGTCTACGACGAGGAATTAGACCGGCGGCTTAGTCAATGGCTACGGGAGGTTTCAGGGCTACCGAATGGCATGGTTCGCCCGCGCTGGACACCTGTTCCGGTTGCTCACCCTCCGGCCAATACTGACTGGTGCGGGTTTGGTGTGGTAGAAATACCTGCTGACGATAATCCAGCATACGCCAGTCAAACCGATAAACATGGGGAAATCTGGCGACATGAGGAGTTCGAATGCTCGGCCTCGTTCTATGGTCCTCGTAGTCAGCGGTATGCCTCGCGTTTTCGCGACGGTATTTCGCTGAGCCAGAACAACGCTGAGCTAAATCAATTAGGTCTGTCTGTAGTTAAACATTCCCACATCACGTCGTTCCCTGAACTCATTAATAACCAATGGGTACGTCGCTACGACATTAATGTCACATTGCGGCGCAAATCGGTTCGTCGTTACGGCGTTAAATCGCTACTCGACGCACCTGTAAAATTCTTTGGAGATTAGCCCATGCAGGGTTTACCTATTTCTAGCATTGTTAATGTCAAAATTAACACGGCTCCACGCGCAGCTTCTGCCCGAAATTTTGGCTCGTTGCTGATTGTAGGCACCAGTGACGTAATCAACACGCACGAACGGTTGCGTTATTACACTGATATTGAGGGTGTTGGCGCTGATTTTGGCATGGATACCCCTGAGTATCAGGCCGCTGCGCTGTACTATTCACAGTCACCCCAGCCCGTTGACCTGTATATCGGGCGCTGGGCGAACGATCAGGTCGCTGCGTCAATACGCGGTGCTGCCCTGACCAAACCCGAACAGGCGATGAGCCGATTTGCCGCGATTACGGATGGCTCATTCAAACTCACTGTTGATGGTAAATCAACCGCTGTTACGGGAGTCAATTTCGGCAACGAAACCAATCTCAATGGCGTTGCGGAGCGTGTGTCTGAACGGTTGAAAAACGCCTCAGTGCGTTGGGACAGCACATCGTCCCGTTTCGTCGTTACATTACAAACAACAGGGAAACTCGGCTATGCCACCCGCGCGGACAGTGGCAACTATATTGGTGATATTCTGAAACTGGATGATATATCAGGCGCTACGGTTATCGACCCCACCGAGCCTGAAACTATTGCCGAGGCCGTAGCGGTGCTGGGTGATGCATCGAGCGCATGGTATGGACTGGTTATCGCTGATAATTCGCTGTCAGACAGCGATGTGTTGAGTGTGTCCCGTTACATTGAATCGGCGTCAGTCTCTCGTATTTACGGGCATACCGTCACCAAAACCGACGTACTCGACTCTGATGTAGATACCGATATAGGTTCACAGCTCAAAGGCGCATTTCTCAACCGCACGCTGTGGCAATACTCAGCACAACCCTATGCAGTGGCATCACTGTTTGGTCGAATGTTCACGGTGAATTTTCAGGGTAATCGCACCACTATCACCCTGAAATTTAAACAGGAACCCGCTATCAGTGCTGAGTTATTGACCGCAACGCAGGCCAATGCGCTGAGATCGAAAAACGGTAACGTATTTGTCCGTTACAACAACGATACTGCCATTATCCAAGAGGGTGTGATGGCAAATGGCACGTTCATTGATGAACGTCACGGGCTGGATTGGCTACAAAACTATGTCCAGACCAATTTGTACAATCTGTTGTACACCAGTACGACCAAAATCCCCCAGACCGATGAGGGTGTAACCCAACTATTAGCCAACGTTGAGCAGTCACTGGCTCAAGGGGTTACCAACGGGTTGATTGCATCAGGTATTTGGGGTGGGGATTCATTCGGAGCATTGAACAGGGGCGATATGCTGACCAAGGGCTATTACACCTATGCTCAGCCCATCGCCGAACAGGTTCAAGCCGAGCGCGAGAAACGCAAAGCTCCGGTCATTCAATGCGCTATCAAACTCGCGGGTGCGGTGCATTTTGCTGATGTCATCATTAACGTAAACAGGTAATCACATGGCTACATTCTCATTTCTGGATGTGTCCGCCACGATAACGGGCATTGGGGGTATGGTCGATTTGGCTAACGGCGCCGCGACCTCTGAGGAAGGTATCGTTATTGCTATGGCTGAGTCCAAAAACACCATGACCGTTGGGGCTGACGGTGAGGTAATGCATTCTCTGGCGGCGACGAAATCAGGGACAATTACAGTTACTTTGCTGAAAACCTCACCCGCTAACGCCAAGCTGATGTTGATGTACAACGCTCAGCAATTTTCTTCGGCGACATGGGGAAATAATATCATCCTGATCCGTAATAAAGCGTCTGGCGATACCCACACGGCACGTTCGGTTGCGTTCCAGAAAATACCGGACATTACTAACGCTAAATTAGGGAATACAGTCAGTTGGGTTTTTGACTGTGGCAAAATCGATATTATATTGGGGACATTCTGATGGAGTTCGAAATCAACGGCAAAAAATACCGTAGTGGTAAATTGAACGCATTTCAGCAACAAGATCTGGCGGTGGCACTGCTTCCCGTAGTCCCAGCGCTTAAACCTATTTTTGACCAGCTAAAACCCACGGTCAGTGGTACGCCAACATTAGGTGATATGGCAGATTTTATCGTTCCTCTGGCGGAGGCGGTACGCTCAATGGGTAAAGAGGCGCGTTATGAGATTAATGATATCTGCCTGTCCGTAGTCAGCCGCGAATCGGGCGGAGCTTGGAGTGGTATCTACAGCGGTCAGCAATTGATGTTTGACGATATCAACGGGCTGGATTTGCTGAAAATTGTCGGGCATGTCATTAAGGATGCATTGGGTAATTTTTTTCCCGCACTGCCAGAGAGCGGCGAGTAATTCCAGGTCAACCTAGTCTGGATTTAGAAACTCTTCCTAATGGGCGTTTTTACCTAATGCGTCCTGTTCGTAACGGTATGTGTAAATACGAGTCATTAAAAAATGGTGATATCGATCTGGCCGATATCGCCCTGATGAATGACGCATTGGACGTGGACGCCGAAAACGAGGCACTGATAACACGGTGGAAAGATGGGCAACACTAATGCAGAAACCATTCGCGACTTTCTAATCTCACTGGGATTTGAGGTAGACGGTGCGGGTGAGAAAAAATTCAGCGCCATAATCGCGGGCGTCACCGGCAATGTCTTAAAGCTGGGTGCCGCAGTGGAAGGGGCGGCGCTGGCCGTTGTGGGCTTTACGGCGCAGGTTGCCAGTGGGTTAGATAGACTCTACTGGCAGGCTCAACGCACAGGCGGAGCCGCAGAGCAGATTAAATCACTAGGCTATGCGGTCAGTCAGGCAGGGGGCAGTGTTGAGGGGCTGAACTCCTCGCTGGAGGGCGTCGCCAAGTTTCTACGAAATAATCCAGGTGGCGAGGGCTTCTTGCGTAACATGGGTATCCAGACCCGTGATACCAACGGCAATCTGCACGATACCGCTTCGCTAGTGGCATTGATAGGAGAACGGTTGTCGGCGCTGCCAACATATCGGGCAAATCAGTACGCCAACATTCTGGGTATAGATGAAAATACCCTCATGGCGATGCGCCGTGGTGTGGGCGAGTACGTGTCTGACTACCAGATGATCACAAAAGCACTTGGCTATGACCCTGAAATAGCGGCTAAACACGCCAATGCGTTTATGACCGAGTTTTCACGGTTCGGGGTGGTTATACGGTCAGCGAAAGAAAAGGTCGGTGGCGAACTTGCCCGAATACTGACACCGAGTGTGGAGAAGTTCACCAAGTTGATATTAAAACATTGGCCGACTATTGAAAAAGTCATTATGTCAGTGGTCGATGCCATAATGACCCTGTCTGAGATACTCGGTCAGGTGGTCTTTCGCGGTGCTAAAGGTATCCAAGACCTAATCGGCTGGTGGAAGAAATTAGACGAAGGTAGTAAAGATCTGATTAAAACATTCGGCTTGGTGCTGGCGGCGTGGTGGGCACTGAATACCGGATTCTTAACTTCCCCCATAGGTATTATCACAACATTGCTGGCGGCGTTGTTCCTGCTCTATGACGATTACCAGACATGGAAAGACGGCGGTAAATCGTTTATCGACTGGAGTAAATGGGAAGGGACGTTAACGAAATTCAGTGAGGGCATTGAGTATGTTTTGGAAAAACTTAATGAATTTAAAGAATGGTTCAAAAACACCAAGATTGGCAAATGGTTTACCGATGCTAATGGTGAGCTAGATTTGCTTAAGACCGCCTTTGCTGGTTTTGCTACTTATATCGCCGTTAGCTGGGTTGGGCAGATTTTAGGGGCATTCGGTAAAATAGGCAAAGGGCTTAAAGGGATAGGTAAACTCGCTGCTGCCGCTATTATTATAGATTCTTATACGCGCCTTGAGGATATCAGGGAAGAAGCCAAAGCGAGTGGCGTAGATGTAGGAACACATTTATATAATAAAGTTAAAGAAAATGAAAAGAACGCGGAACCGCTATTTGAATCATTCGGTGATGCGTGGGATTGGGTTACAAACGGCGGTAAATACGCCAAAAAAGAAGTTGAAAAATCACAGGAAAGACTAACACGAGGTGAACGTAATAATAACCCATTGAATATAGAATTTGCCAAACAAAGGGGCGCAACGGTAGAAACGCACCCTGAACGTCGGTTCGCTAAATTTAATACCGCCTATGATGGGCTGGAGCGCACCGCTTGGCAGTTACGGCGCTACTTCAACGGTTTGACGGATAACGTTAAACGTCAATCCGTCGATTTAATTGTACGAAAATGGGCACCTCCAGGTGGAAAAGATAAAAACCGCACCGAAGATTATATTGATAGGGTTGCGCAGCGGCTAGGTGTCGGCAGGCATGATCGATTGGATTTAAATAACCATAACATGATGTACGCCCTTATGAATGCCATGAGTCAGGAGGAGATAGGGAAACCCTTACCTTACGACACGCGGTTGATCATGGCGGCAATCAAGGGGCAGGGCGACCCGACAAAAGCACTGGCTAAAAACAGTTTTAATTTTGACCTAAGCGCACTTGAGAACGGAGTGGCAAATATCAACAACATGCTGGGTAATGTTGACCCGAAAATGTTCGATAACGCAATGGCAAATGCCAACAACATGATGAGTCATACCGGATATACACCAGAACGGTTGCAGCTATTAGCTAATAACCAGCCAAATCAAACCACAGTTTCACCGGTCTATAATATTACGGTTAATGGTGTTGAATCCCCGCACGAGGCCGCCGCGCTCACGGGGGAAACGGTACAACGTAATACCGCGATATTGGTACGCAATCTGCAAACTAAAATAGGGTAACCAATGGATATTTTATCAACGTTATTCTTTCAGAATACGCGAAAAATCGGAATGCTAGTGCCGAGCGTGGTGATATCGGAAAAACATCAAGATTCAGCAGAGATTACCGAGCACCCCGTACAAAGAGGTGCAGCTATCAGTGACCATGCGTATGACAGGCCGTCAGAAGTCACGATGGAGATTGGATTTGCTGGCGGTGGCTCGCTGATTGATGGTTTTGATACCTCAAAAATCAGCATATTTGATTTCGATACCGGAGCAACATTGGGAAAAAGTCCCAAAGAAGTCTACGAACAACTGCTTAAACTCAAAGCCTCTAAAGAGCCGTTCGACGTCATCACGGGCAAACGACGGTACAGAAACATGCTGATCAGGGCAATAGAGGTAAAGACAGACAAGACCTCGGAGAACGTGCTGATGGTCACGTTGACATTACGCGAAGTGATCATTGTCGATACAGTCAAAGCTGGGGTTACTCCACCACCGGAACGAATGAAAGATCCTCTTAGTACTGGCTCAGCGGTTGATAGAGGAACCGTAACGCCAGTAGTGCCTAAACAAAAAGAAAGTATATTGAGTAAGATCAACGAATCAACGAGAGGGGGTTTAGATTGGCTCAAAAAAGGGGTTGATTGGGTAGGAGATAAATTGCAATGAACATAGTTGAGATCCCGTTACACGCAAAAAATCAACGGTTCGATATCCAATTAGGCGGTGTTAATTATCGTATGCAATTACAGTGTCGGGATTGTGCTGGCTGGATATTAGATATCATGCACCCGAACGGCGAGCCAATTGTATTGGGGATACCGCTAGTTTCCGGTGTAGATCTTTTAGAACCGCACCGGTATTTAGGGTTTAAGGGTTCGCTGATTTTTGTTTGCGATACCCCACAAAATAAGACAAACGGAGAAGAGTTAGGTAGCAGCAACAGGCTATACTTTGTGTGTGTTAAATAGCTAACGAGAGGTTATTAAATTGAAGAATGTTATTTTTTACTTAGCATTTTTTTTTATTCACGGTTGCGCTGCGTTAAACCCTCCAGAAAGTAACGCGGTAACTTTCGATAGTAAGGATAATTCAGCGTTACTAGCCGTAGCTACCTTACTCAATGATGATAAAAAAGGTCATGAAACAGGAAAGAATTCACTAATTGAATGGGATAAAATTAAATTAAAAGGGAATGAAATTACTAAGAATGACATTGCTAATATCATAACTGGTAATGAAGATTCCCCCTTTTCAAAAAAAGCTTCTTGGAGCTTATATAGTATGTATTTTTTAATTAAACTTACTAATCCCACTCAGTCATGTTTATACAGTGCGACGTGTGTATTGGAACTACTTGAATCAGGTGCGTCAAAGATGAGGGGTAAAGGAATCCAAGAGTTTCTTGAAACATACAAAACTGACAATGAAAAATTTAAATCTATATATTATGATCCTGAGAAAATAATACCGGTTATGAATAATTTTGCTACTGGATTAATGAAGATAAGAAATCAGGAAATAGAGGAAAATTCAAAATTGCCGGATACTCAACCGATTGAATTTACATATAGTAACGATGAGTACGTGAATGCCGCCATTGCGTTGCTGAACAATGCCAAACTAGAAGAATATAATATTAGAGACAGGGACGGTAATAAAACTGAGAAATACGGAAACCCCACGATTTACAGTCGTCCACTATTTTTCTACCCATATATGTATAGAAATACATTGATTAAACAAGCTAAATCATGTGAAAAAGTGTCTGTATACGCAAAGGTGGATATAAATACTACATGTAAGAGAGCAATTATTGCGGGGGTTAAGGATTGGGTAAAAACGGCAAGAGATCCTAACATATCAAAGCTAGCGTGGAAAATGGCTGCCAGTAATTCTATTCTAAGGGGTGAAATCCTTTTTTCTCATTGGGCAGGTATGGCTAGAGTTTACCAAAAGAACCTAAATGAAACAGGTCGTCTTATACCTTAAGCCAGTGAAAAAAAGCCCCCATCACGGGGCTTATTTAGTTATAGCTTTGACAGTAAGTATTTCTGATAGCTGCTTCATGAGATTCTGATTTGTCGCCATGAGTTCATTATTTCTATCAATAGCGGCTTTTTGAGTATCCATGAGTTCATTATTTCTATCAATAGCGGCTTTTTGAATATCCATGAGTTTTTTTAGTTCAGTTGCTTCGCTTAGGGAGACCCCACTTTCTTCTGCGGCGATAGCGTCTTCAATAATTTGAACTATCTCAGAATTCATTGAGCGCCCGTTAGCTTCCGCACGTTTAGCCACTGCATCTCTTAAGCCGTCAGGAAATCTAACGGTGAACTTATCTTGCGTCTGGCTTGGGTACTTGTTCATGGGTGTTACCTCTAAAAATTTATAAAAATAAGTATAGCGGCTACTTGACTTTATTGGCAATGGTGCTAAATTAACTTTAGAGGCAAATGGCCGTTAGTGTTAAATAGCCCCCATTCACAGGAGAATACAAATGAAAGACAGCTTATACACCGAAAGAGCAACCGAAACGTTCAGTTTGCGTTTACCAAAGCGAGTAAAGGAACACGTTGAGTTGAAAGCGAGGGAAGAAGGTTTATCCATTAACGCGGCAATTATTCAACGTCTGGTATGGAGTATTAACGATGAGAAAAGAAGAAATGAGCACTACAAGCAGGAGAGCGAACATGAAACAGTTGAACAATAAAAGCAAAACCCCAACGGCGGCAACCATCGGGGTTTCTAAAACAACGTTAACAAACCAACAAGGAAATAACGCTATGAATATTCTAGCACCTACAACACAAGCTGTCACTATGTCAAGCCGTGAGATCGCCGACTTAGTTGATTCTCGCCATGATAGTGTGAAAAGAACTATCGAAAGATTGGCTAAGAAAGATGTTATCCGGCTTCCACCATTGGTGGAAGCCGAAATTATCAATAACTTAGGTGCGCCGCAGAAAGTTAAGGACTATATTTTCTCAGGCGAAAAAGGCAAGCGTGATAGCATCGTTGTAGTTGCTCAATTGTCACCTGAATTTACCGCTCGTTTAGTTGACCGTTGGCAGGAATTGGAAAACCAACTGACAAAACCCCAAGCGCCTCAACCTGCTGTTAGTAACATCGTGCTTATCACCGATGAATTGGGACGGTATAAGTTAAGTGCCCTGTATAATGCTAGCGGAGCTAAAAAGAGCAAAGAACCCAGTAAATGGCTCAAAACCCGACATGCGAAAGCATGGGTTGCGGACTTAAGCGTAGTTTCCGATCATGAAGTCATTCACATACAGAAAAACCAAGGTACGTTTGCTCATGAAATATTGGCTGTTGAATATGCCGGTTGGTTAAGCCCTACATTCCAAATGCAATTTAAGCAAGCTATCGGCTATGACAGAACGATTATTGAAACTAACGTCGTTATTTCCGTAAACAGACCGTTACCCAAAGGTATCTATTTACAAAACAGTAAAACCAAACCTTATCGTGCGGTTATTTATTCCGGTTCTGAGACAATTTCTGTTGGTTGTTACCCCACTGTTGAAGAAGCGGTAGATGCGCAGAGCAGGTACTTTGATACTGGAGCAGCTAAACCAGTACCATTCCGTTTAAACGCCGACGGCCAATATTTGGTTACGGTCACGAACGGTAAGGTTTCGAAATATGAAGCTGTGGGTGAGAAAACTCTGGTCGATACAGAAGATTATTGGAGACTTCGTAAAGATATAAACTATACGGAGCAAACTCTCGCTGAGCTAAAAAACCGAATGCGCTTTATTCACGATGAACGCAGTATAGCCAGTATTGACTACCCGATACATGAAGCAATTTCACGCTAAATGTTACAAGCCTCGCAGATGCGGGGCTTTTTTCTTATTGGTAGAAATTCGATCTGTGATCAAATGCTGATCTATTTAGATTAATTGATCAATCTAACAGTGATAATCAGTATTAACAATACATATTTACACGTATTACGTGTGTAAATGGTTGAATATTCGAAGCATATCGCAAATTACGGCGGATTATCTTTACAAAAAGTTACAATTACGTAATAAATATTGTCGCGTCAAAACGGCGAAGCCCCCAACTACGGGTAATAGTCAGGGGCTTCTAATAAAACAGTTCATACTCTGATCAGAGGAATACAGGCATGCCAATTATAACGGTTAACGAAACTAGTAATACAACCAATGCTCAAATTTATGACGATACGCACGCTATCACCATTGGTGAAGCGCTACCCGACGGTAAGGTTTTAGTTGATGCCGAGGCGTACTGGCGGTTACGTAAAGATATAAATGCGACCCAGAAAATACTGGCTGAATTACTGCACCGGATGCGCTTCATCCATGACGAAACGAGCATTGCAACGTTCGACAACCCTATACATGAGGTTCTGCGTTAAATATTGAGTTCCCCGCCCCCGCAGGGATAAACCGTGCGACGTATCTAACCAAACCAAACCGCTTAAGTGCGGTTTTTTTTATACGAGGTCACTATTATGTCAAAACAATGGCTTCGCGAATGCAGCCTGATTGTTGCCGATGAACAAGGTGAAGGTATTGATTTGTCGGAACTGAAAATAAAGTTCAGCATTACCAGACCATCATTTGCGTACCCTGCCACAGGCATTTTCAAAATCTATAATCTAAACGACGAGACACGCAATAAGATCCGCCGGCATGAGTACAAAATTGTAAAATTCTCAGCAGGATATCGTGGCAACTCAGGGCAGATATTTTCCGGTCAGATCCAGTACACCTACACAGGGCGAGACAGCCCGACCGATACTTACGTGGTGATACAGGCCGGTGACGGTGACCAAGCGTACAACGATGCAGTAGTCAACATCACGATATCGGCTGGGTACACACAGGCGGATGTAGATCGAATGTTGATGCGGGACATTGAGAAATACGGCATTTTCGCCGGATTACGCCCTGAATTTAAACAGACTATTGCACCACGCGGTAAGGTTTTCTTCGGTATGCACCGAAACGAATTATCCACTTTGGCTAAACAGAACGGCGCTGAATGGCGTTATGAAGACGGGCAATGCCATATTATCCCCAAGCGCACCTACCTCACTGAGGCGGTTGTACTGACCTATAAAACAGGGTTGATTGGGATGCCAGAGCAGACAATAGGAGGAGGGATCAATGTTAAATGTCTCATCACGCCTAAAATCAGGCCGGGAACCTTAATCCGGCTGGATAACAAGTCGATTAATATGGCGGGGAAATCTACGGGGGTTATCGCCTCTGGCAACAGTGATAAAGAGATGCCTGCGCCCATTGACGCCGACGGCGACTATGTGGTTATCAACGTCAACTATTTCGGTGATACCCGCGAGACCATGTACTACATGGAACTGATCTGTGTGGCGAAATCTGACCAGACATTAATTAACCAATCAGCACTACAGATGGATGTGAGGCAACAATGATCACTCACCATGAACGAGTTAACCAGCCCGAAACGCCGTTTTTGTTAATGCAGTCAGCGATCAGTTCAGGGTTGTACGTGGCATTACCCTGCATCATTCAGTCATTTAATGCCGATGCGGTGACAGTGACAGCACAACCCTCAATACGTTGGGCAGTCACAAATAGCGACGGAATAACGGAATCGGTTGTATTACCGTTGCTGGTTGACGTGCCTGTGATTTTCCCTCGTGGAGGTGGCGTGACGCTGACGTTTCCCATTAAATCAGGTGACGAGTGTTTGGTTATTTTCGCTGACCGTTGCATCGATTACTGGTGGCAGAGCGGCGGTGTTCAAGAGCCTGTAGACCCTCGCCAGCACAATTTATCAGACGGGTTCGCCATTGTTGGCCCTCAGTCGCAGGCGCGAAAAATTAGCAATATTAGCACCAGCGCAGCACAACTGCGCACAGATGATGGTGCAGCGTACATTGAGCTGTCACCCAGTAACCATAACATCACGGTAAAAACTCCCGGCAAGCTGACCGCGACGGCGGATAGCGGCACTGAAATCAACTCACCTGAAATTGTGCTCAACGGCAATGTGACCATTAACGGCAATCTGTCGCAAGGTATGGGCACCAGTGGTGGTGAAGCGACAATGAACGGGCCAGTGAAAGTGAGAAACGATGTAACGGCAGGTAGTATCAGTCTAATGAAACACCGACACAGTGGCGTGCGAACCGGTGATGGCACAACAGGAGGACCACAATAATGAGATACCGACGAGAGGATAGCAACGGCGATTACAGCTTCGGTCAGGGGGATAATACCTTCCTGATTAACTCCCCTGAAACGGTTGCTCAGGCGGTGAAAACTCGGCTCAGCTTGTGGCGCGGGGATTGGTTTTTAGATGTGACAGAGGGTACACCCTACCGAGAAGCGGTGCTGGAAAAAAACTATTCCAGCGCTATGTCCCTGCGTGAGCGCATTCTCGGTACTGAGGGGGTAATTGAGATTGTTTCACTCGATGCCAGACGTGACCCCGACACCCGACAAATCACTATCACCGCCACTATTAACACCCGCTACGGTCAAACGACCCTTACCAGCGAACGGTAAATTATGCTTAATTTAGACACGTTAGGGCTTGCGGCCAAAATCACCGCGAGCGGCATCACTGCGCCTGATTACCCAACAATACTGGCACGGCTGACGGGCTATTTCCGCCGGATTTACGGGGAAGATGCGTACATCGAGCCTGACAGTAAGGACGGGGAAATGATCGCCATTTATGCACTAGCCATCCATGACGCTAATAATATGGTCATTGCGTCCTATAACACCTACAGCCCACGTACATCCAGCGGTGCTGCACTCTCTAACAACGTCGCCATTAACGGATTGTCACGCCATGCAGCCACCCGCTCGACGGCCGATGTCACCCTGGTGGGTCAGGTCGGCACGGTGGTTAAAAATGGTCTGGTGCGTGACCGGAACAACAATCCGTGGGCGTTGCCCGATACTGTCACGATAGGTACGCAGGGTACGGTAACCATCACGGCGACCTGTCAAAAACTGGGGGCGATCACCGCCGCACCGGGTGACATTTATATCATCGGCACCCCGACACGGGGCTGGCAGAGTGTCACTAATTCGCATAGCGCTACGGCAGGCGCGCCCATTGAGCCGGACGGCGCGTTACGCATCCGTCAACATAAATCGGTCGCACTGCCATCACGAACGGTACTTGACGGCATGCACGGCGCAATCAGTTTGATACCGGGCGTTGTTCGTTTACGCGGGTTTGAGAATGACACCCATAAAACGGACATCAACGGTATCCCGCCACACTCGGTTGCCATGATCGTCGATGGCGGGGACGCGACTGAAATCGCTAAAACTATTGCCCTGAAAAAAACGCCCGGCTCAGGGACGTTTGGCGACACAACGATTAATGTTCGCAATCATTATGGATTGTCAACCCCCGTCCGGTTCTCGCGCCCCGTTGACGTGTCAGTTTATGTCGAGTTGAACATCACGGCGTTTGAGGGCTACACCACGCGGGTAGGGGACAGGATCAAAGCGGCCATCGCGAAATACATTAACACGATTGTTATTGGCGATAACGTTTATCTGGCACGGCTCTATTCCCCTGCCAATCTGCCCGGTGATGAGGAAGGGAAGACCTACGACATTAACACATTGAAAATTGGCCGATCAGCACATGCACTGGCGGAGTCCAATTTAAAAATCGCCTTTAACGAGGCACCTGTTTGTAACATTGACAACATTAATGTGGTGGTGACATGAGGCGAGATTATCTAAAACTCATTACCGCCCAGCATCGCCCGGCACCTAAATTTGTTGACCACATTGACCTCATCACCCGCACGCTCTCAGACATTGCCACTGTTGCCCAGACCCTGAATACCGAATTCTCCATCGACCACGGGGTCGGTGTGCAATTGGATGCCGTCGGGGAATGGATTGGACTGTCGCGCTACGTGCGGATACCTATTGTTGGCGTGTATTTCTCGCTGGACATGGAGGAAATAGGTTTCGATCGGGGGAGCTGGAAGAGGAAATTTGACAGTGATACCGGATTTACTGAGCTGGACGACGAAACCTACCGCACGTTGTTGCGGGTGAAAATCGAGGCCAATCATTGGGACGGCACCAGCGAAATGCTGGAGGCCATTTATCAGCAAATCTTGCCGGACAGTAATACCAAAATATTGTTTATCGATAATCAGGACATGACGATGGATGTGTTTTTAACCGGTGGTGTCGTTCCTGAGGTGATTAAGGCAGTGATCAGGCAAGGCTATCTGAACGTCAAACCTGAGGCGGTTCGGGTTAACAACTATATCAATTCTGCCCGCAATGGGCTGTTTGGCTTTGATATCAATAATGAATTTGTCGCGGGTTTTGATACTGGCGGCTGGGCAGTAAAATTGTGAGGACATTATGGCAAAAAATGAGTTTCTACCGTTCGGCATCGCGGACGGGTCAAATGTGTTATCGAATGCGGAGTACAGCAAACTACCAGCGCGGACGAACGGGTTTAGTTCTGGCGTGGCTAAATCACAGGAATTAAACAAAGTCTGGCGGCAGGCATCGGTAATTGCGAGCGTGGTAGCGCAGTTTATTGCGGAAACAAATAATCAGGATGTATTGGACGATGGTAATACTACCGCACTACAAAACGGGCTGCTCAACGCGTTACGAGCTACGGTTAGTAGTAACACACCTCCTGCAACACTCACCCAACCCGGCATTGTCCAGCTCAGCAACGCCACGAATAGTTACAATGAGACACAGGCAGCGACCCCGCAAGCGGTAAAAGCAGCGAATGATAACGCTAATACCCGTTTGGAGAAAAACCGGAACGGCGCGGATATCCCGAATAAATCGGAGTTTGTGAAAAACCTCGGTTTGGCGGAAACCGTAGAACGGGTGGAACGGACTAATTTAGGCAAAACTCACACACCGCGTACGACATTGAAATCCGGTGAATGGGGCAAACCGATTGGTTACTCAGT